>CBDUKI010000042.1:0-12600 GCA_965367765.1 uncultured Henriciella sp. | reverse complement strand
CGATGCATACCCAGGCACCATCGCTGGTCTTGAAAAAGTTCATCAGGGGCTGAATCTGTTCGTGGCGCGACTTGGTTGAACCGATCCGTCCGAAGAAGAGCTGGATGGCGAAATCCGAGCCCATCGCAAATAGGGCGGTGCGCAGCAAAGACGCCTCGACCAATTGGCCTTCGCCAGTGCGCCCGGCCTTGACCAGCGCCGCGCAGATACCGGCGGCTGCAGCGATACTGGTCGTGTGGTCTCCGAATGCCGTACGCAGGGCAAACGGCTCCTGGCCTTTCGGGATGGTCAGGGCTGCAACACCAGCGCGCGACCAGAATGAAGCGACATCGAAGCCGGGCTTGTCGGCATCCGGCCCGTCCAAGCCGTAGCCCGTCAGCGAACAATAGACCAGTTTCGGATTGACCTGCTTGAGATTGTCATAGTCGAGCCCGGATCGAGACAGTCCGCCAGGGCGAACATTGGTCAGGAAGACATCTGCATCGCCGGCGAGCTTGCGCAGGATTGCCTGGCCAGCCTCGGTGCGCGTGTCGAGCACGATGGATTTCTTGCCGCGATTGTCAAAATCGAAAACCGGATTGTCCTGCAGGTCGGTGCCAATCGTGGAGAAGAAATTTCGGATCGGGTCTCCGCCCGGAGGCTCAATCTTGATGACGTCCGCGCCCCAGTCGCTGAGGATGCTGCCCGCCCCCGGGGCGGCCATGTAAGTTGCATGTTCGATGACGCGGATACCTTCAAGCATTTTCACTCCCAAATTCTATACTTTGACCGCGTGAAACGGCGCGGTGGTAAACGCGGTATTAACCCGATCGGTTCAATTGTCGACAGAATTGCAATGCGCACAGGGAAATTGCCGATCATGACCGTTCAATCAATGCGTCCTGAACTGAGCGAGAAAGATATTGTTCGCCTGATGAAGGGTGAAACGTCCGAAGAGCGCGCAACCGTTGCGCATCGACTGTGCCGCCGCATTGCCGTCGATATGCTGAGTGATGATGAGCGTGTCTATGCCGACGAGATCATTTCCATTCTTGCCGAGGATACGGCTGAACTGGTGCGCCGGACGCTGGCCGTCACGCTGCGCAACTCGCCGCGACTGCCGCATGACGTGGCACTGAAGCTGGCCCAGGATGTTGAAACGGTCGCGATTCCCGTGCTCGAAAGCTCGCCGGTCTTCTCTGATGAAGACCTGATCGAACTGGTCCTTTCTGTCACCTCTGCGAAACAGGCGGCGATTGCCGCACGCGCCATGGTGTCCGGGCCTTTGGGCGAAGTCATCTGTGAACATGCTGGTGAGCAGGCGGTTGAAGTCGTCACAGCCAACAAAGGGGCCGAACTGACCGATAAGGCGTTTGACGATGCGGTCAGTCGTTTCCCGGCCAACACGGCGATGCACGAATCCATTGTGCTGCGTGATCATGTGCCGGTCCACATTGCCGAAAAGATGGTATCGTTGGTGTCTGGCCAAGTGTTCGATCTGTTGATCAATCGCCATGAACTGCCTGCCCAAATGGCCATTGACCTTGCTGCCGGTGCGCGAGAGCGTGCCACCATCGACCTGGTCGAACAGGCCGGGCGGACATCGGACATGACCCGGTTTGTCGAGCAGCTGAACCTGAATGGGCGGCTGACCCATTCACTGATCATGCGCGCGCTGTGCGTCGGGCATATGTCATTTGTCGAGCATGCGCTGGCCGAGCTTTCCGGTGTGCCGCATGCCCGTGTCTGGCTGATGGTGCATGATGCCGGACAATTGGGGCTGCAGGCGATTTTTGACCGTGCCGGCCTACACCGCAAAATGCTCCCCGCCTTCCGAGCGGGTGTGAAAGTCTATCACGAGCTGGAGCTGGACGGTGAGACCAATGACCGCGCGCGCTTCCGCATGCGAATGATCGAGCGCGTCCTGACCCAGTTCCAGGCCATCCCTAAGGCTGACCTCGATTATCTTCTGGAAAAGCTGGACGCTTATTCCCAGCAAGCCCGTCGCGGCGAGGAATCTGCGGCCTAGGCGTCTGCGCGCGGGCGCAATGCGTAGTCAATGCCAAGCGACGAGAGATAGTCGCCATCGCGCCACGGGGCGTTTTCAGCAATCACTGACATGCCGCTGGCAATGGCCGCTTCGACACGGTTGTCGAGCTCGGGTTCTGATTCCAGGTAACGGGCATCGATCCGCATATTGTCGAGCAATAGACGCATGGGCGCGCTCAACGCTGATTGCCAGGACCTTGTTGCGTCAAGCGACACACGGAAGCCGCAGCGGCGGAACGCTTCGATGGCTTGCTGCACGTCCGGGCCGGGTAGGGCAAAGCTGGCATCGCTGACCTCGATGCAGATTTCCTGCGGGCAGAGGCGCGTACGCAACATTGCCGCATCGCAGGCAACGGCCGTGTCTGGGTTCAGCAATGCGGCCAGGGGCGCGGACACGATGACTGGGCGGGCCGTTGTATTGGCATGGGCATGATTGGCGACATCTTCGATATGATCTGCCAGCCACATGGCCGGTGTCTGGGGGGCGGCATCGCTGCTTTCTGCAGCCATGGCCGCCCTGCCGAACACAGCGCGTTCTTCGAAGCGCCTTTGTGTCTCGGCAATCAGCGTTACGGACTCACCCGTCTGCAAGTGAACAACAGGGGCGAAACGAATGGCCTCGCCGCCTTTGGAGGGTGATGGAAATGTTGTTTGTGGCATGGGGCTTCCGTGACGCTGGGTGAGCTTGTGCATCTACAGGAATGGTGTTGAGATCACGCGCATAAGCGGATGCGGATTTTCGACAAATTTGATGCAATTTTCCGCAGGGAGCGCCGAATGACCAAACCGCCGAGTGAGCCGAGACTGTCAGCCACCATCTTGTTGCTGCGTGATGCGCCAGACCTTCAGGTCCTTATGGTAAAGCGCCATTATCAAATAGATTTTGCCGCTGGCGCACTGGTGTTTCCGGGCGGCAAGACCAATGAGGAAGACGCTTTGGACGTTTGGGGCGAACGTTGCGATGGCGGCCTCACCGGGGCCGAGCGCACCGCACGGATTTCGGCCATCCGCGAAGCCTATGAGGAAGCCGGGATCATTCTCGCCCGCCATGGCAGAGATCGGGGCGAAGGGGCACCATTGGTTGGCCCTGATGTGGCCAAGTCGATTGATCACATGCGCAGCGAGATTGATCGTGGCGACGCGAGCTTCCTTGAGCTGATGCGCGAACATGATCTCGTCCTGGCGCTCGATACGCTGGTTTATTTCGGCCACTGGATCACGCCAACCATGATGCCGAAACGGTTCGACACACATTTCTATCTAGCCCCGACCCCGCCTAACCAGGTTGCGGAGAATGACGGACGCGAGACCACTGAAGCGGTCTGGCTGGGGGCGCAGCAAGCGCTGGATATGGAAGAGACAGGTGAAGCGACGATCATTTTTCCAACCCGAATGAACCTTGGAAAACTTGCAGAAGTCCATTCAGTGGACGCGGCGGTCAGCCGGTTCTCCAGCGATGAAGTGATCACTGTCCTGCCGCAAATCGGCAAGGATGAGGCAGGCAATCCGGTGCTGAATATCCCGGTCGAGGCTGGTTACATCCAATCCGTTGAACCGCTTGGAAAAGCGGAAAGAGGTGTTGGGATTAAGTCCTGAACCGAATGGCCGGGAGGCAAACCTGACATGAGCGAACAGACATTTGGGCCTTACATACGCCTGACGCGCGACGGCGCGATTGCCACGCTGGTGCTGGACCGCGGTGATGGGCTGAACGCCCTGTCGTCTCAGGTGATGAAGGACCTCACAGATGCCGCCCACAGCCTATATGGTGATACCAGTACACAAGTTGTGGTTCTGACGGGGCAGGGACCGTTCACGGCTGGGGCTGACTTGAAAGACCCACAGCGCGCTGAAATCGCGGACAAATCCCTGCTGCAACGTCGCGAGGCCTTGAAGCTCGGCCCTGAAATGTGCGCGGCCTGGGAGCGACTGGAACAGATCACGATTACCGCGATTGAAGGCTTTTGCATTGGCGGCGGCGTTGCGTTGGCGGTGGCTTGTGATCATCGCATCATCGCCTCGGACGCGCATATGCGTCTGCCGGAAATTCCGCTCGGCATGAATATGAGCTGGCAGTCAAATCCACGCATTGCGGCGCTTATCGGCCCGTCGCGGGCGAAACTGTTCACGATCCTTGGAGAGCGTTGCGAGGCTGCCAAGGCAGCCGAATGGGGGCTTGTCGATGAGGTCGTCGAACCTGGCCAGGCCCTGTCAGCTGCCCACGCGCTCGCCACAAGATATGCAGGCCTGCCGCCATTGGCCGTGCGCATGACCAAGCAGGCGATCAACGCGACGTCAAATGCGCTGAACCATGCCACCAGCTATATGGACCGCGACCAGTTCATGCTGGCCGCCAGCAGTCAGGATCAGGCCGAGGCGATCTCGGCCTTCCTGCACAGGCGCAAGCCCACATTCAAGGGCGATTAGCGCCTGAAGGCAGTAGGGCGTTCGCTCTCGTCCAGATCAAGATAGCGGTCACGCAGCTTGGTCTGGCGGCTTTCCATGGACTGCACCTCGCCATCAATCAGGATGAGTTCTGGTGCGGACATGACCTCCAGAGGGTCGCCATCCCACATGACAAGATCACCAGCACTGCCCGGCTGGATCGTGCCGAAACCATCCAGTCCGAAAATCTCCGCCGGCGCCGTGGTGATCGCCGCCATGGCATCATCGAAATCAACGCCATTGGCAACGGCATTCCCGGCGCTTTGCGGGACGAGGCGGCTCTGGTGACTATTGTCGCCCATATGGGTAAAGGCGGTGGTCACACCCGCTTCGATCAGGCGCTGGGCGTTTTGGGCCGTTGCGCCGAGTTGCTCGAAACTGGCGGGCAGGTTGGCGAACGGGTCAATGATGACCGGGATGTCGGCAGCGGCCAGCTCATCAGCAACCAACCAGCCTTCGGCTGCTCCAACAATGGCGATGTTCAGCTCAGGATTGTCGGCTTTCAGGGCAATGATCTTGCGAAGGTCGCTGGCCCGGTGGGCGTCAACCAGGATCAGCTGTTGGCCACGAACGGCGCGCACGAAGGCCTGTGCGTCCGTGCTGTTGAGGCTTTCACCCATTGAGTGGGCGATATAGCGGCTCGGGTAGCCACGGGCATCGGCAAATGCGCCGCGCAGGGTCGCCCATGTTGCCGGGCGGCTGCCACCGGCGAGCGAGGCGCCATATTCCGCCAGATCAATGTAAACAAAGGCGCGATCCTGGGTGATCGAATCTGCATCGCCGGACGTGTCGGCGATGAAGCCCTGACCGGCAAACAGGCTGTTGCCGTTGCCTGGCGCGATGGCCAGGCGCGTGATGCCTTCGATACGGGTGACCGGGATGTTGGTCGCCGCCGGGTTGAAGCCGTCTGAAGCGCGCAGTGAGATATTAAAGCTGCTCGCCCCGGCGCTGATGTCATTGGTCGCATCTTCGGCGCCGACTTCGACAATGCCGACACGCGAATAGGGCGCGATGAAGCCCGGTGTGACCCATTTCCCATCGGCATTGACTGTGCGCATGTTGCTCGGCGGGGCAAGGTTGACGCCAACGCCGCTGACTTTGCCGTCAAGTACGATGACGGTGGCGCTTTCCAGCGTTCCGGCATCGGTGCCAGTCCAGACCTTGGCATTGGTGATGGCGAGGTTCTGGGCCTGGGCGGCCAGTCCGAAACAGGCCGCAGAAACGGCTGAGAGCATGAGTTTCCGGATCATTTCAGGTCTCCTTCGCCTGGTTGGCCAAGTTCAAAATCAGTTACTGGGGTCAGTTCGTCATTGCCCCGTTCGAACATGACAGCCCCGTCGACCATGACGATATCTGCCTTGGCGTAGACGCTGAATGGATCGCCCGACCAGACGACCACATCGGCATTCTTGCCGGGTTCAAGCGAGCCGGTCTGTTCGAAAATACCCAGCGATTTGGCTGGGTTGGCGCTGAGCCAAACCCAGGCGTCGGCCTTGGAAATGTCGATCCCGGCGCGGCGGCCATCTGACAGGGCCTTGGCGGCTTCCTGGTTGAGGCGCTGGATACCGATATCGCTGTCTGAGTGGACAATTGCGCAGGCCCCGGCCTTGTGGACCATCGGAATGTTTTCGCGAATGCCGTCATAAGCTTCCATCTTGAAGCCCCACCAGTCAGCCCACATGGCCGAACAGATGCCTTCAGCCGCCAGCTTGTCGGCAATCTTGTAGCTTTCGACGGCATGGTGGAAACTGGTGACCTTGTAGCCGAACTCCTTCGAGATATCGATGATCTGGGCCATTTCATCGGCGCGGTAGCAGTGCATGTGGACAAGGATTTCGCCATTCAGCACGCCCATCAGCGTATCGAGTTCAAGGTCGCGGGTTGGCGGCTCACCGCCTTCGTCCTCAAACTTGTCCCAGCGTCGCTTGTATTCCACCGCCTTGGCCCATGCGGCGCGATAGCCTGCCATGTTGCCCATGCGCGAATAGGGTGCGCCACCGGGGAAACCACCATTGCCATAACCGTAGACGCGCTTTGGGTTTTCGCCGCACGCCATTTTCAGCGTGTAGGGCGCATCCGGAAACTTCATGCCCTGGACTGTGCGGCTGGGCACGTTTTTCAAGATCACGCCGCGCCCGCCAAACAGGTTGGCAGAGCCGGGCAGGATTTGCATCGCCGTCACGCCGCCTGCCAGCGCGCGCGTGAAGCCGGGATCCTGGGGCCAGACGCCATGCTCGGCCCAGACTTCCGATGTCACCGGACCGGACACTTCATTGCCGTCGCCATGAGCGCTGACAGAGGGGCTGGGATAGACACCAAGGTGGGAATGGTTGTCGATAATCCCCGGGGTTATCCAGCGGCCCGAAGCGTCAACCACGTTCGCGCCATCGGGTGCGGTGAGGCCTTCGCCAATGGCGCTGATCTTGCCGTCAACGATCAGAACATCACCGCCTTCGATCATGCCGCCTATGCCGTCGAGCACGGTTGCATTGCGCAGCAGTGTGGTGGTCGAGGCATAAGGTTTGTAGGTGGACGGGAACGGGTTCTTGTTGATGACACCGGCTTCGGCACTGGTCGATTGTGCTTCGGTGTCAGCCTTATCCGCGCCGCCACAGCCAGCGAGCGTCAAGGCCAGCGCGCTGACCAGCAGGCCGGTCAAACTGGATTGGTTCATCGGTTTCACCCCATTTGTCTGGTTTGTTGGAAATTGAGTTGCTTTTGCAACAATTGGCAAGGGGTGACGGCGCGCGAAACGATGTTTTTGGTGCACGATCGCCCAGCTCGGCCTATGGCAGGCGGGCCAAGGCCTCCTCCAGGCCGGGCAGTAATGGCGGCTTGTCATCCGGTTGACGTCCACTCAAGGCCAGCGGGTAGAGCGTGTATTTCAGGTTGTGCAACCGGGTAAGGCCTTCGGCGGAAGAAAACGCCGCTCCCCAATCGCTCAATGGGGCAGGATCGGACAGCTTCGCGAACCAATCTATCCACATCGTATCCGACAGAGTCCCAGCCCCGGCTATAAACAACACCGGACGAGCCATGCGTTCACCTTCGCCATGGGTGTAGGCATGGTTGGTCGTGGTGATTTGCAGGGCCAGCGCGTCGAGGATTTTCAGGTGGTCCTTCTGGTCAAAGGCCGGGTTGAGGGAGACCTGCATGAACAGGTCGGCAGTGTGGGCGATGCCGTGGCGCCAACCGTCGACCGGGTCAAAGCCGCGATAGTCGTCCAGCTGTTTGAAATAGGCGATACCGGCGTCCAGGATGGCGCTGCGGTCTTCGTCGTTGAGATATGGAGCAACGCGGTCGGCACGGATGATCTCAGAGAGCAAAAGGGCCGCGAATGGGCGTAGCACACCATCGGGATCGTCACCGGACAGGTCGATCAGGAACTGGTCCTTGAGGGCGCGCATGTCGTTATCCGTGAGAGCCTGGCTGCGCAGCAATTGGGTCAGCCCCTCATAGGCCACCTGGTCACGAATGACCGGGTCGCGCGCGCCGAGGCAGCCGGCGAGGTCGCGGGCGATCTGTGCAGCGGGGCGTGCCTCGGTCGGTGTGAAGCCGGAAGCCTTGTCGGCGAGAACACGGGTCTGGACGGGGCCAGGGGTCAGGCAATCGGCCACTGGTGCAGGATCGGCATGCGATGAAGAAAGCCCGGCGCAGCCCGTCAGCAGGGCGAGTACCGGAAGACAGGCGAAACTAGATGTCGAGATCTTCGGCAAAGTGCGCATTTTCCTGGATGAAACGGAAGCGGTGTTCGACTTTCTTGCCCATCAGCGTGTCGATCAGTTCAGCCGGGCGCAGCTCGGTCAGTTCATCAATGCTGTCGGGCAGGGTGATGCGAGCCAGGGTCCGGGTTTCCGGGTTCATCGTGGTCTCTTTCAACTGACCCGGGTTCATTTCACCAAGGCCCTTGAAGCGGCCAATATCAACCTTCTGGTTTGGCTTGAACTCGACTTCCATCAGGAGTTCCTTGTCCTCGTCATCCATCGCGTAGACCGTCTTGCCCTTGTAGGACAGACGATAGAGTGGTGGCATGGCCATGTAGAGGCGGCCATCTTCGATCAGGCCAGGGGTCATCTTGTAGAAGAAGGTGATCAGTAGGGCCGCGATATGGGCGCCGTCAACGTCCGCATCGGTCATGATGATGATCTTGTCATAACGCAAATCATCGACATTGAAGCGGGCGCCAAACCCGGTGCCGAGGGCCAGCAACAGGTCTGACAGTTCCTGGTTCTTCTCCATCTTGTCGGCGGTGGCGCTGGCGACGTTGAGGATCTTGCCGCGCAAGGGCAGGATGGCCTGGGTCGCACGGTCACGCGCCTGCTTGGCCGAACCCCCCGCTGAATCGCCTTCGACGATAAAGAGTTCTGTATTGCCGGAACTGTTGGAACAGTCGGCGAGCTTGCCAGGCAGGCGAAGTTTCTTGGTGGCAGACTTACGCGAAACTTCCTTGGCCTTGCGTCGGCGGGCGCGTTCATCGGCGCGGTCAATCGCCCAGACCAGAAGTTTGTCAGCCTCTTTCGGGCTACCGGCCAGCCAGTGGTCAAACCGGTCTCGCACCGCATTCTCGACCAGGCGGAAGGCGGCTGTGGTCGATAGCTTGTCCTTGGTCTGGCCGACAAATTCCGGGTTGCGGATGAAAACGGACAGAAGCAGGCCTGAATGGCCCATGATGTCATCTGCCGTGATGCTTGTGCCCTTCTTGTTGCCCGTCAGGTCAGCATAATTGCGCAGGCCCTTGGTGATCGCCGAACGGAAACCAGCCTCATGCGTGCCGCCATCCGGCGTCGGGATGGTGTTACAGTAAGACCGTGAGAAGCCGTCATTGTCGCCAAAGCCAGCGGGCGTCCAGGCAATTGCCCATTCAACCTTGCCATCGGAGGTTTCGACAAGGCCGCAGAAATTCTGGTCGGTAATCGTGGTTTTGGAGCCGAACACTTCCTCCAACTGGTCGGCAAGACCATTCGGATAGGACAGGACCGCACTGGCGGGCACCTTGGAGTCTTCTGGCAGCAGGGCCTCATCGCAGGTCCAGCGAATTTCGATGCCGCGATAAAGATAGGCCTTTGATCGCGTCATCTGAAACAGGCGCGCTGGCTTGAAGCGGAGCTTGTCGCCAAAGATTTCGTGGTCCGGCTTGAAGCGAACGGTCGTGCCGCGCCGGTTCGGGGCCGCGCCGAGCAGTTCCAGCGCGCCCATGACATGGCCGCGTTCAAATGCCTGGAAATAGAGTTTCTTGTCGCGCGCGACTTCGACTTCCATCCGCTCTGACAGCGCGTTCACGACGGACGAGCCGACGCCGTGCAGGCCACCGGCAGTTTCGTAGGCCCCGCCCGTGAACTTGCCGCCCGCATGGAGCGTCGTCATGATCACTTCCAGAGCCGACTTGCCGGGATATTTCGGGTGTTCGCCAACCGGGATACCGCGACCATTATCGACGACTTCAATGAAGCCATCCGCGCGGACATTCACTTCAATCCGCGTGGCGAAGCCGGCGGTGGCCTCATCCATCGCATTGTCGAGGATTTCGGCGAACAGGTGATGGTAGGCGCGCTCGTCCGTGCCGCCGATATACATACCAGGGCGTTTGCGAACGGGTTCCAGCCCTTCGAGAACTTCAATGTCTTTGGCGGAGTAGCCGGTGGAGGAGTCAGCTGTCATGTCTTCGAATAGTTGTGTTTGCTTTGCAGCGCCCATGGTGATTGTCTCCCCGGTAACCCTATTTGCGAACCGAATCCAAGGACTTCCATCATGACGAATACAATTAACGCTGCATTAACTTTGCCGTCTGGTGTCGAAATTCCCAATCGCCTGGTCAAGGCGGCGATGACGGAACGCCTGGCAAATGCCCGGAATGAAGTCACCGAGCGCCATCTCAGGCTGTACAAGGCCTGGGGAGATGGCGGTATCGGACTGCAAATCACCGGCAATGTCCAGGTCGACCGGCACAACCTTGAAGCAGCGGGCAATGTTGCGATTGATGGCGAGCCGTCGCAGGCGCATGCGGCGATGCTGGCTCGCTGGGCCGAGGCGGCGAAGGCCGGGGGCGGCAAGGTCGTCATGCAACTCTCCCATGCCGGGCGCCAGACGATGAAAATGGTCAACCCGCACCCCGACGCGCCAAGCGCGGTCAAGGTCGACCTGCCGGGCGGCCAGTTCGGTACGCCGAAGGCGATGAGCGCGGACAAGATCAAGCAAGTGATTGAGAAGTTTGCCATTGCCACGCGCGCAGCCCGCACCGCCGGGTTTGATGGCGTGCAGATCCACGCGGCCCATGGCTATCTCATGAGCCAGTTCCTGACCCCGTTGGTCAATCAGCGCAATGACGAATGGGGTGGCTCACTGGAGAACCGGGCGCGGGCTCTGCTCGAAGCGGTCAGGGCAGCGAAGGCGGAGGCAGGGCCGGGCTTTGGGGTTTCGGTCAAGTTGAACTCGACCGATTTCCAGAAGGGTGGGTTCACCAAGGCTGACAGCATGGCGGTGGTCGGCATGCTGAATGAGGCAGGGTTGGACTTCCTGGAAATTTCAGGCGGCAATTACGAGCAACCCAAAATGATGGACCTTGATGGCATGAAGCCGGTCTTCGAGGAGGGTGTGAAAGAAAGTACCAAGCGGCGCGAAGCCTATTTCCTGGACTATGCCCGCGATGTGCAGGCGATTGCGAAAATGCCGCTCATGGTCACCGGCGGTTTCCGCAGCGTAGCGGCGATGAATGATGCGCTGGCCGCAGGCGAAGCTGACCTGATTGGCCTGGCTCGCCCGCTCTGTGTTGACGTTGATGCCCCGCGTCACCTGCTGAATGGGTCCCTGAGCGAGCTGGTGAAATGGGAGGACAGCCTGCGTATGGGCCCGGGTCTGTTTGGACCGAAATCACCGTTCGGCCTGGTCAAGGCGTTGAACGGCTTTGGTGCCATGTCGTGGTATTACAGCCAGTTGCACGCGATTGCTGATGGGCACCCGGTCAATCGCAAACTGGGCCTGCTCAAGGCCTTCATGAAAATGAACGGTCTGGATGCCAAAATGGCGAAAGCCTATCGCGCGACGCTATAGCGCCGACATGGCAGCATCAATCAGCTCGTAGGATCGGATCCGCGCCGCTATGGTGTCAGCAATGGTCCGCAGGACAAGCTCGTCCGCCCCGGTCTCTGTCGCGGCCTTATTCAGCGCTTCGGCGACGTGTTCGCCCGTGCCGACTATGGCGCGTGATGGTGAGGTCAGCGGCGCATCTCGCAGCATGGCGGCCGCCTTGTCTGCGCTCATGAAACGACGGAAGTGCCCGGCCCCACGGCTCAGTGTCCAGGCTGCAATTGTGCTGGCCAGGTGCCGGGCTTCAGCTTCGGTCTCCGCGGCCAGGACGCCGAGGCCAATGGCGCTATAGGGCTGGGCGGCAAAGGGGGAGGGCTGGAAGGCCTCGCGATAGGCGTGCAGGGCTGCGGCAGCGCCGCCGGGATTGAGGAAATCGGCAAAGGCCAGGCGCAGGCCCATCGCCCCGGCGAAAGCAGCGGACGAAGCTGAAGAGCACAGCATCCACACGCCCGGATGTGGGCCGGGTGGGTTGGCGGCAATGCCATTGGCGCGATGGCCAGCCTCCAAAGGGGCAGCGCCACTGGCATCGAGCCACCAGTCGAGCAGCATGCGCAACATTTGCGGGAAGTTCTCAGCCCCCGGGCCAAGCAGTGCAGCCGATGTGCGTGGATCAGCTCCGGTGGCACGACCGAGGCCTAGCTCGATGCGGCCCGGGTAGAGCGCGCTCAGCATCTGGCCGGTCTCGGCGACTTTCAGCGGCGAGTAATTGGGCAGCATGATGCCACCTGAGCCGATGATGAGCCGCTTTGTGCGGCTGGCAATGTCGGCGATCTGGACCTCGGGCACGGCACCGGCGAAGCTGGTCGCGTTGTGGTGTTCCTGCAGCCAGTAGGCACGATAGTTCATGGTGTCTGCCGCACTGGCCAGGGCGCGGGTTTCGTTCAGGGCATCGCTGGCGGTGCGGCCTTCGAAGAGGGGTGACGGGTCAAGAATGGAAAGTACGGGCATGACCATCTGTTTGCGGCAGTCGCGCAGATCGGGCAAGCATGACGGCGGGGATAGAGCGGGCTTTATCCCTCAAAAACGGGCCGACGAACCCCCGAA
>CBDUKI010000041.1:0-12689 GCA_965367765.1 uncultured Henriciella sp. | reverse complement strand
TTCGGCTGTCGGCGGGCCGTGAAGGGATGAGCGAAGGCGAACAGGCGCTGTGCCTGTTGGCCGGGGCCAATTCGATCTTTGTCGGTGACCGCCTGCTGACCACGGACAATCCGGGTGAGGATCGCGATACCGCTCTGCTGGATGCCGTCGGCTTCGAGGTCTCAGGCCATGAGGAGATGGAGCAGGGTGGGCTTCGTCAGACCCTGATTGACGCGCGATAGGCGTCAGGTGCCTCGCCATCACAAGACCGCGAGCGCGCTCCCCTTCGCAGCGTGAAGGCGTTAGGCAGGGTAAAACCAATCGGAGCCCCATATGAAGCGCATTCTGACATTCGCAACCCTGGCCGTGGCCCTGGTTATTGCCGGTTATGTCGGGCGCGGCATGTTTCATCGCGGTGACTACAAGGTCGCGGTGGGCACCGAGGTCGACCCGCCTGCGGCCTTCACTGATGGAAGGGCAAACCTGGTTGCGGCGATGTTCTATTCGGCCTGGTGTTCATCCTGCGCGGTGCTCGACCCGAAGCTGCGCGACGTGGTGCCAGGTTTTGACGGGCGGGCCGTGGAGTTCACCAAGTTCGATTTTTCCATCGGCCAGCCTGATCGTCTGCTCGACAAGGCAGCGGCGCTGGGCATCGAGCAGGTCTACCTTGAGAACAAGGGCCGCACCGGCTTCATGGCATTGATAGACCGGCGCGATCAGCGCGTAGTCGAGATCATTTCCATGCGTGACACGCAAGACGCCATTCGTGACAAAATCGAAACGGCGATAAAAACCGTCTCCAAACCGCTTGAGGACTTGCCCGTTTAGCCGCTAAACGTCTGGCATGAGCAAAGATATTGAAGCAGTGATCTGGGATTTTGGCGGGGTCTTGACCACGTCTCCCTTCGAGGCGTTTACGCGCTATGAACAGGCCAATGGCCTGCCAACCGATTTCATCCGCAGCGTGAATGCCCGCAATGGCGATTCCAATGCGTGGGCGCGCCTGGAGCGCTCTGAAGTCACCAAGGAAGAGTTTGACGAGATGTTCCGTACCGAAAGCCAGGCGCTCGGCCATGAAGTACCCGGTCGGGACATTCTGGGCCTGCTGTCCGGTGACCTGCGCCCCGCCGTGATCAATGCGTTGAAAGTCTGCAAGTCAAACACGAAGGTCGGCTGCATCACCAATAACGCCCCGATCGGCAAAGGCGCTTCGATGAGCAGCGATTCCGACAAGGCCGCTGCGGCGGGCGCCGTGCTGGACCTGTTTGACCATGTCATCGAAAGCTCCAAGCTGGGCATTCGCAAGCCCAACCCGCGCATCTATGAGCTGATGTGCGAGACGCTGGATGTCGCCCCGGAAAACTGTGTCTACCTGGATGATCTCGGGATCAACCTGAAACCGGCACGGGCCATGGGCATGACCACGATCAAGGTTCTCAACGAAGCGCAACTGCTGGACGACCTGCGCGCTGCGACCGGGTTCGCGGGCATCTGATGCGCGCTGGTGTCCTCCTCGTCCTTGGCCTGGCCCTGGCGGCCTGTGGCGGCCCGGTGGAAGAGCCGCCGAGCGTGCGCATGACGGTCGAGGCGGCCCATCCGACGGCTGCACCGGAAATAATCGAGGAGGTACCCGTTCTTGATATTTCCGAACCGGCCCTGGCCAAGATTGACGAGATCCGGGCGATCATCGCGCGCAACTCCCTCACCCGCCTGGTGCGCCTGGCCAATGGCGAGCCGTCCTTCGTGTCGAATTTTTCCGGCGAGGCGCATCGCATCCACTGGGACTTGCTGCGCCGGACCGGCTTCGATCCGCTGGCCCAGCTCGGGACATTGCTGGACGGACCGTATGCCACACGCACCGTGGGCGATGAGGTCTGGTATGTCTGGCCGGACCTGGCCGCGCTCAACCCGGATCAGCTCGTGCCCGAGCGGTTGAGCTTCAGTGACCGTGCCCGGCTGCTGGAACTGGTCGGCGAGCAGGGCATCGCGCGCATTCGCGATGGTCAGGGCTATCCCGGCGTGCGCACGGCAATTGCCGAAGATGGCCGCTGGCTCTATTTTGTCCACGAGACCGAAGATGAAACCAGTGAGGGGGAATAGCCATGGCTGACAGGATCGGCGCCGCTGCGGCGGTCGCAAAGCTGGACGGCTGGAGCGCCGTCGCCGGAGACCGCGATGCGATTGAAAAGACGTTCCGGTTCGGCGATTTCAAGACCGCCTTTGCCTTCATGAGCGCCTCTGCACTACAGGCCGAACAGATGGACCACCACCCGGAATGGTTCAATGTCTACAACCGGGTCGAGGTCGTGCTGACCACGCATGATGCCGATGGCGTGACTGCGCTGGATGTGCGCCTGGCCACGTTCATGGATGGGCTGGCCGCGAAGCTGGCTTAGCGCGAGGGCAGGCTTGCGCGGGGGCGCTGGCCAATGCACCTGAAAGCCAGCAAACATGAAGGGAGAGACCAGATGGGTCGCGTATCAGGAAAAATGGCATTCATCACGGGCGGTGCCCAGGGCCTTGGCGAGGCGACAGCAAAAATGCTGGCGCGCGAGGGCGCGAAGGTCACCGTTACCGACATCAATGGCGAAGGTGCCAAGAAGGTGGCGGGCGAAATCAATGCCGCCCATGGCGAGGGCACGGCCTTTGCCTGGCAACATGACGTGACCGACGCTGAACAGTGGCAGAGCGTCCTGAAGGACGCCCATGATGCGATGGGTGGCCTCAACGTGCTGGTCAACAATGCCGGGATCGGTTCGCTGGGCAGTGTCGAGGACGAAGATTACAAGATTTTCCGCCACGTCCAGAATGTCGATGTCGACTCGATCTTTCATGGCTGCAAGTATGCCATCCCGCTGATGCGTGAGCATGGCCTTGGCTCGATCATCAACATCTCATCCATCGCGGGCATCGTGGCGAGTGGGAACTATGTCTCCTACAATACCGCCAAGGCTGCTGTGCGCCACATGTCCAAATCGATTGCGCTCCACTGTGCCAAGACCGGCGGTCAGATCCGTTGCAACTCGGTCCACCCGGTTTTCATCAACACGCCGATCCTCGACCGCACCAAGGAAATGTTCGGTGAGGAAGAAGCCCTTGCCAAGCTTGGCCGGCAGATTCCGCTCGGCAAGGTTGGTGAGCCAGACGATATCGCCTATGCCGTGCTCTATCTCGCTTCGGACGAAGCGAAACTCGTCACCGGCATCGAGCTGAAGGTGGATGGCGGTATCTCTGCGATGTAGGCTGAACCATAGGCACGCCAAGGGGGAACAAGGATGAGGTTTCAATCAGCATCCATCATGTGTCTGTTGCTTATGGCCGGTTGCCAGAACGCTGATAACGGTACGGCGAAGAACACGCCCCTTGCCGACGTGTCGCAGGCCACCCTCGTCGGCGAGGCCTGTCCGGACGTTGGTCAGCGGGCCTATTTCTTCTGGATGGAGCCGCGCTCGGCAGAACCGGGCGACAAGATCGCGCTGTTTCCTTACTGGACCGACATGCCGGGCGCCTACAACGACCTGCCGCCCGGTTGCCTGGATGACCTGAGCGTCTACCCCGAAGGCGCGGTGACCTTCACCCGGCAGGAAGATGGCCTGGCCATCGCCGAGGTCGGCGTCGATATCGCGGCGGACACACGCCTCCGCCTCGACGCGACCTATAACGGCCATCGCCTGTCGGGGCCGGTCGAGGTCTACCGCGCGTCGGATAATCCGCTGGTCGGCACATGGCGCCAGGACGATGAAAACTGCCCACCTGAAAGCGCTGTCCGCGAGCTGGTCTTCACCGGTGGCGGCGCGTTCTCGGTCACCTGGACACCGTTTGAAGTCTACAAGGATTTCTGGGGCGACTATGACTATGACGTGGCCACCGGCGCATTTCGGTTCTCTGTAGAGAGTGGCAATCAGGTTCCAGACGATATCCAGACGCAAGGAACTGCCGTCATCGAAGGCGATGAACTGGTGTTCGACAATGTCTTCTTTGGCACGCCCAGACAGGCCGAAGGGGCCTGTAATGCCAGGTTCGTGAAATAGACAAAAGGCCGAATTTCGCGCTTGTGGCAATCACTTTGTTCATATAATGTTCTCTTTCTTTAAGCAGGAGGACAATATGATTGGTTATGTGACTTTGGGGGTTGCGGATCTTGAGCGCGCCGCAAAATTTTATGATCCCATCGCCGCGGAACTGGGAACCGGGCGGATGATGGAGTTTGACACGTTCATCGCCTGGGGCGCACCCGATGGCCCGGCCGGGGTCGCCGCGACGCTGCCATTTGATGGCAAGGCAGCAACTGTCGGCAATGGTACGATGGTGGCCTTGCAGGCCAAGGACAAGGATCAGGTCCAGCGCCTGTATGACATTGCTCTCGCCAATGGTGGCAGCGATGAAGGCGCGCCTGGCCCGCGCGGGGATGAAGGCTTCTACGCCGCCTATTTTCGTGACCCGGATGGCAACAAGCTGAATGCGTTTGTCATGGAGATGCCGGCGGCGGGATAAGGCCGCGACAGGCTAAGTGAGGTTGAGCGGCCTGTGCCGGGTCACCGTGAAGGCATAGGTCGCCAGCACTGCCATCACCGCCGCGGCGACATAGAAAGGGATATAGTGGGCCAGCTGGTAAAGACCGGCCCCCAGGATCGGCCCGAAGATGAACCCGGCTGGTGGGGCGGCTGACAGCAGGGCTGCGGCTGAGCCCTGTTCCTCACGGCTGACCGACAGGCTACCCAGCGCATTGGCCGCTGGCACGGCCAGCGCCGCGCCTGATCCGATGACCAGGAAAGCCAGGCACATAGCCCAATAGGGTTGAACCAGGTTGACGATGATATAGCCAATGGCCACCAGGGCGAGCCCGACGGGCAGCATCTTGCGCGGGTCCGGCTTGCGCGGCTGGACGTAGCCGAACTGGATGAACACCATGGTCACCGCCAGACAGGCAAAGGCGATGCCGGTATAAAGCACGATCGCCTCTTCTGTGAGGTGCATGACGTCCTTGTAGCGGTCTTCGATGAACCAGCCGAGCGTTTGCTGGATCATGCCGATGGCGACGAAATAGATGAACAGGAAAATGAGGTGCGGGGCAACGCGCGGGTCACGCGCATTCAGCGATTTCGGGCGCATTGTCGTCTTCACGCCGGTCCGCGTGGCGGGCAGCGCATAGCCGAGGATTACCCCGCATATGGCGCAGAAGATGATCGAGCCCCAGAGCGGTGCCAATGCGCCAAATGGGGCGAGCGCCGCCGCCCCTGCCGGGCCGAGGATCGAGCCAATGCTCATCGCGGCGCCCAACATGCCGAGACCGGCCGCGCGGTTCTGCGGTGTTGTCGCATCGGTGATGGCCGCCATCGAAGCCGGTTGCAGACCGGGCGAGAGCAGGCCGAACCAGAAGCGCACAAAAACCAGAAGGAAGAAGGTCGATAGTCCGGTGACCACGCCGGTCAGCGCGGCGTTCAGGGCAAACAGGAAAGCCATGTTGGTCAGCGCCATGGCGAACAGCGAAAACACCATGACCCGCTTGCGCCCGACCCGGTTGGCGAGCCGGCCCCATTTCGGGATCATGAACGCATAGATCAGGGTCGACAGGGTAAGGATGCCCGCCACCTCCATCTCGGTCAGGCCTGCGCGCCGGGCGAGCGGGGCCACAACGACGAAATTGATCGTCATGCCAGCCCCCATTGCGATGCTGGCCAGGGCAATCATCGCCTGCTGGAACGGGCTGAGCGGGAGCAGTGGCTTGTCTTGGTGCGGCGAGGTCATAGGCAGCGTCCTTCAAAGTCTGAAGCTAGGGCCATTCGCACGACAGACAAGCGCAACCTCGCGGCAGGGTCGATCAGAATTTCGGTGGGCGTTTCTCGAAGAAGGCCTTCTGGCCCTCGATGAATTCCGGGCCGAGAAACCCCTCGACCTGCAAGGCCCGCATGGCTGGTGTCTCAGTGCGCTGCCCGGCGCAGATCTCGCGCAGCATTGCCTTGCCAGCCGCCTGCGCCCAGGGCGAGAGCTTGACCATGTCGGCGGCTATTTCGCGGGCCGTCTCCAGCGCCTTGCCTGCACCGACGCGCCGCGAGGCAAGGCCGATTTGCGCGGCTTCGTCCGCCTCGATCACACGCGCGGTCAGCAGCATGTCGCTGGCGGTTGGCGCGCCGACAATATCGACCAGCCGACGCAGGTCTTCATACGGATAGGCCGCGCCAAGCTTGGCAGGCGGCAGGCTGAAGCGCGCACCATCGGCGACGATGCGCAGGTCCGCCGCCAGGGCCAGCGACATGCCAGCCCCCATGCAGCTTTTCTCAATCGCCGCAATCACAGGCTTCGGGCTTTCGACAATCGCGCTTGTGGCCAAATTGAGCGCGTCTGCGGCACGCCTGGCACCGTCCTGCGTGGCATAGACCGTGGCGAATTCGCTGATATCCGCCCCCGCCGCAAAATGCCCGACCGTGCCGCCATGGATGAGGATCACACGCACGTCGGCATCTGCATTGGCGCGTGCAACCAGGCCGGGCACGGCTTCCCACATGGCGAGGTTGAGCGCATTCAGGCGCTTGGCATTGTCGAGCACAATTTCGCCAACAGGGGGGGCAATGTCGAGGCGGATCAGTTCGCTCATCTAGAAGTCCAGGTTCGGGACGCGGTCAATCCACGGCTGGGCCTCTTCCAGCTCGTAGGCGAGCGCCAGCAAAAGGCCATCATCGCCGCGCTTGCCCGAGAACATCGACCCCACCGGCAAGCCTTCATCGCTCCACTGGATCGGCACGGACATCGAGGCGGCCCCGGCGACATTCATCGGCGCGGTAAAGGCCGCAAAGTTCAACACGTTGGCCTTGACGGTCTCGAAGTCACCATCTGGGGCCTGCTCACCGATCTTCGGTGCCACGCTTGATACGGTTGGCGACAGGATAATGTCGAACGCATCGAAATAGCTGTGATAAAGCGCCTCGAATGCCTGCAGGTAGGCAATTGTCTCGGGCATCTCATCGGTGCGCTGCAGGTACATGTTAGCGAGGCCTAACGTCCAGGGTTCGACAATCTCAGGCGAGATCGGCTGACCTGAGAATTGCGAGGCCTGTTGGGCGAATTGTGCCGCGCCGGAGGCCCAGTAGAGCAGGAAGCGGTCAACAAATTCCTCGCCATCCAGTGGCATGGTCCAATCAATGACTTCATGGCCAAGGTCGCGGCAAAGCTGGGCTGTGCGTTCAATCCCGGCCCGGGTCGCGCTATCCATCGTGGCGCCCGTCGACGCCTCTGGCGCAAAGGCGATTTTCAGGCGACGGGTGGAAGGTCCGGTTATGTGGCCGGTCGCGCTAAGGCCATGGCTCGGGCTTTCGGCTTCGGCAAAGATGGCCGCGCTGTCACGCACGGTCAGTGAGACGCAGTGATTGACCGAGATATCGACGGGTGGGGTTTCGCTTGTCCGGCTTGGGAAGGCATTGCGGGACGGTTTCAGCCCGAACACGCCGCAACAGGCGGCTGGAATGCGGATCGAGCCACCACCATCGCTGGCATGGGCAAACGGCACGACACGGGCAGCGACCAGGGCCGCGGCCCCGCCTGATGAGCCGCCTGGAATGCGGCTGGTATCCCACGGGTTGCGGGTTGGTCCGGTCACCAGCGGTTCTGTCGAGGAGATCAGGCCCATTTCCGGGCTGGTCGATTTGCCAAGACTGATGACGCCCGTCTTGCGCCAGGCGCTGGCAAATGGCGCGTCGGTTGGGGCGATATAGCCCTCGAAAGCGCGGCTGCCATACAGGGTCGGCGCGCCTTTCCAGTCGAGCAGATCCTTGATGAAGGTTGGTACGCCCGCAAAGGCCCCGGTGCCGGGGGCGGCTGCCTCTTCCAGGGCGGTTGCATAGGTTTCGTTGGCAATCGCATTGATCACCGGTTGCGAGGCCTTGGCCCGGGCAATCGTTGCTTCTGTCAGTTCCAGCGATGTCAGCTCACCCAGGGCAAGCTTCTCGGCCTGGGCCACGCCATCCATGAAGGCGTTGCTGGCTGGGGCCGGGGGCGGCATGTCGATATCCAGCGCCGGTGTGCCCTGGCCATTCTCGCCCGGCTTGTTCTGCGCGCAGCTGGCGGCAAGTGGCGCAAAGGCGGCAAAAGCGGCCCCTGACTGAAGCAATCGGCGGCGGTTGGTGACTGACATGGTGATCTCCCCTGATGTTCTTTTGCTCTAGCGATAGGCTAGCTTGCCGCAATTGCAACCGACAACTAGAACGGTTGTAAATGCAATAGTCGAAGAGCCCCCGGCATGCTGTCAGTCCTGGATTTGTTTCGTGTCGGGCTTGGTCCGTCCTCCTCACATACGGTCGGGCCGATGCGAATCACCCGGCGTGTCCTGCGCGATGCCCGCCGGGCCGGCGTGCTATCAGGGGTGGCGCGCGTCGAGGTTGAGTTGCAGGGCTCGCTCGCCCTGACCGGGATTGGCCACTCCACCGACAAGGCCGCAATCCTGGGCCTGTTAGGCTTCGATCCGGCCACCGCAGACCCGAATGCGGCAGATGAGGCCTTCCTGAAAGTGGCCCGTGACAAGGCCCTGGTGTTGGAGCGCGGGCCTGAGGTCGCCTTCAATCCGGTGCGCGACATCATCTACAATGGCGAATATGTGCCCGACATCCACCCCAATGGCATGGTGGTGCGGCTTTATGATGGCGAGGCGGCGCTGTTGCTTGAGGACACCTATTATTCAACCGGCGGTGGCTTCATCGCGACGCGTGAGCGCCTGGCCCAGCCCGCCCCGGATGACCTGGTGCCAGATCCGACGCACGTGCCCTATGCCTTCGAGTCCGCAGCGCACCTTTATGAGCTGTGCCAGCAGTCCGGCCTGGGCATTGCCGAGCTTGTCCTGGCCAATGAGGACGCGCATCGCCCGCGCGAGGAGACCCTGGCCCAGCTCGACCATCTCTGCGACGTGATGATGACGTGTATCGATCGCGGCCTGCATACGCCCGGTACACTGCCGGGCGGGCTGCAGGTGTCGCGCCGCGCGCCCGCCTTGTTCGAGAAGTTGCAGACCGGGGCAGGCTCGAATGAGCGCGAGGCCCTGTTCGACTGGCTGAATGTCTATGCCATGGCGGTGAACGAGGAAAACGCTGCGGGCGGGCGGGTCGTCACCGCCCCAACCAATGGTGCCGCTGGTATCCTGCCAGCCGTCATGCGCCATTATTGCAGTGGCGGCGGGACGTTCGCGCGGCGCAAGGCGCAGGTCTTCCTGCTGGTGGCCGGGGCGATTGGCCTGCTCTACAAACAGCGCGCCTCGATTTCCGGGGCAGAAATGGGCTGCCAGGGCGAGGTTGGCGTGGCGTGTTCGATGGCCGCAGGTGGCCTCGCCGCAGTCTGGGGCGCGGAGCCGAAACAATGCCTCGCCGCAGCCGTGATTGGCATGGAACACAATCTCGGCCTGACTTGTGACCCGGTGGGTGGGCTGGTCCAGATTCCATGTATCGAGCGCAACGCCATTGGCACGGTCAAGGCGGTCAACGGCGCACGCCTGGCCCTGCACAGTACCGGACAGGAAAAGGTCTCGCTCGACCAGGTGATCGAGACCATGCGCCAGACCGGGCTGGATATGTCGAGCAAGTACAAGGAAACCAGCCAGGGTGGCCTGGCGGTGAACGTCGTTGCCTGTTGATCTTGCCCCGCGGTGATGGATTGGAGCATTGCCCCGCCCATGCCAGACTGACGCCATGGATGGATTTCAGGGCAAGACAGCCGGGCGCCCCAAGCTCGAATACCCGCATGGCGAAACGACGCCGGCGGTCGGTGAAACACTGGAAGTGGCCAAGGGTGTGCACTGGGTGCGCATGCCGCTGCCTTTCTCTCTGCAATGGATCAATCTCTGGCTCATCGATGATGGCGAAAAGGGCTGGACGATTGTCGACACAGGCATGCCATTGCCCGAAACCAAGGCGGCCTGGCGCAAGATTTTCGAGGACAAGCTGGATGGCCGGCCGGTTTGGCGCATCATCGTGACACATATGCACCCGGACCATGTCGGCAATGCCGGATGGTTGTCTCGGAAATTCCCCGGCTCGCAATTGTGGATGTCGCGCTTGGAATATGTTTCGTGCCGGATGCTGGTCGCCGATACGGGCCGCGAGGCCCCGCAGGCCGGGGTTGACTTCTATGTCCGTGCGGGCTGGACCCCGGCGCAGATCGACAATTACCGCGAACGCTTTGGCGGGTTTGGGCGCGGCGTCTCGCAAATGCCCGATGCCTATCACCGGATCGAGGATGGGGACACGCTGACCCTGGCCGGACATGCCTGGACCGTGGTCATGGGCAATGGCCATTCGCCAGAACATACCTGCCTGTTCAGCCCTGATCTCAACGTGTTGATTTCCGGTGACCAGTTGCTGCCGCGCATATCGTCCAATGTCTCTGTCCATCCGACCGAGCCGGAGGCTGATCCCCTGAAAGACTGGCTGCACAGCTGTGCCAAGCTGAAAGCGGCCATTCCGGCAGATGTCCTGGTCCTGCCGGCCCATAATGAACCCTTTGTTGGCGCGCATGACCGCCTGGATCACCTCATCCATGGCCACGAAGTTGCGCTGAAGCGCCTGAAGCAGCGGCTCGGCCAGGACAAGCGCCGGGCGGTGGATGTGTTCCCGGCCATTTTCGGGCGCAAGATTGGCGAGGATGTCGTCTCCATGGCCACGGGGGAGGCGATTGCCCATATCAATTGCCTGATTGCGCGTGGCGAAGCGACCGCCAGCCGGGACGCCGATGGTGTCGTCTGGTACAGCGCCTGAGCATCCGGATTCTGGCCTGTGCGGTGAATTTTTCGAATGCAGGTTCGGGCTGGCCTCTTGTCAGGCAAGCGTGTATCGACTCGGTGAGAAATGAGTGGTTCAGCGTGCTTGCTGGCCAATGACACGGCGGTGAAGTTGCGATGAGCGAGCAGATTGACGGCACAGCAGCCGAGGACAAGGAACCGACCACGCTGCGCGAGAAGGCCATCAAGGAAGCCCGCGAATGGGGCGTGACCCTATCGGTGTTTATCCCGCTCTTCCTGATCTTTTCGGGCCTGGTCTACGAGTTGCGTGTGATCCCGTCGGAAAGCATGGTGCCCAACCTGCAAGTGGGTGACCGTGTGACGGTCAACAAGTTTGCCTATGGCTATTCGCGAAACTCGCTGCCGTTCAGCCTGGGTCGCTATATTCCACTGCCTGACGGTCGGATCTTTGCCCGCCAGCCCAAGCGCGGCGATGTTGTCGTGTTTGAGCACCCCCATACACCACGCGTGATGATCAAGCGTGTGATCGGCTTGCCCGGCGACGAGGTGCAGTTGAAAGCCGGTGTGATCTATTTGAATGGCGCGCCGATAAAGCGCGATTTCGTGCGCCGGATCATCTACAAGCCAGACAGCGACAATGTGCTGGCTACGGCGCGTGAGTATCAAGAGAGCGATGGCCAGGCGAGCTGGATCAGCCATTCGATTGATGGGCGCGGCGGCACGTATGATGACACGGTCCTGTTCCGCGTGCCGGAAGGCCACTATCTCTTCATTGGTGACAATCGTGACAACTCCACCGATGGCCGCGCGCTCAGCGGACATTGCCCGCCGGATGCCAATGGCGTGGTCAGCCAGGCGGGGTGCCCACCAGCGCGCGGCGTTGCCAATGATGATGCCTCGATCGGGTTCGTACCGTTCCAGAATCTCATCGGGCGGGCCGACACCGTCTTGTTCAGCTCATACAGCTGCAGCCGGGCAAAGGCCGAGCCGTGCATGAAAAAACGGGTTTGGCGCGGCCTGTAGCTTGAAGCCATTCAACAAAATGTCTAATCGGCAATGATGATATTTGCTGAGACGAATCATCAATCGGGGGTGTTGAATGACTGAGCGTGCGCGCACAGAGCCGCAGCGCGGTCCGATCATCATCTCTCGTCATGGCCGTCCGGCGCTCAACCGCAATCTTGGGCCGAAACTATCCTGGCAAGAATATCGCCAGTGGTGGGAGAAGTATGAGATCAGCCCGCTCGACGAGGGGCAGGATGTCCCCGACGCGCTGTGCGATGCGGTGCGCGATGTCGACCTGGTGCTCAGTTCCGGGCGTCGGCGGGCGATTGAAACCGCGATGCGCGCGACCCAGGGGCGCAAGCCGGTGTCGAACGAGGTGTTCAACGAGGCGCCGCTGCCGCCGCCGCGCTTCCAGAAACGCAGATACCTGCCCAAGACCTGGAATGTGCTGGCCCGCATTGCCTGGCTGGCCGGGCACAAACTGGACGGAGAAAGCGTGTTCGAAGCGCGTTCGCGTGCCGTCCAGGCGGCGCAGACCCTGCATGAGGCGGCCGAAGGCCAGTCGGTCTATCTCGCCGCCCATGGGTGGTTCAATCGTATGTTGCGCGGCCCGCTGCGCGAACGTGGCTGGATCTGCGTGCGCGATGGTGGCGACAGCTATTGGAGCTTCCGCGTCTACGAATATCGCGGAGATTCCTAAGTTTCCCCATTGAGGCGAGGCCGGGACCCCTCTAGGGTGTCGCAAATTCAAATCAGGCATGGATAGTTTTGATGGCGGACAAGGCGAAACCGGTTGAGAAGATGAGCTTCGAGGAAGCGCTGCGCGAGCTGGAGACAATCGTCCGCCAGCTGGAGCAGGGTGATGTCGAACTGGAACAATCGATCGAGATCTATGAGCGCGGCGCAGCCCTGAAGAAACACTGTCAGGCCCGGCTCGATGCGGCTGACCTGAAGGTCAAGCAGATCATCCAGGGCCAGGATGGCGAGG
>CBDUKI010000040.1:0-12694 GCA_965367765.1 uncultured Henriciella sp. | reverse complement strand
TCTTGGTCCAGCTCATTTCAGAGACGTGGATCAGGCCTTCAACGCCGTCTTCCAGTTCAACGAAAGCACCGTAGTCGGTGATGTTGGTAACCTGGCCAGTCATGCGCGTACCGACAGTGTACTTGGCTTCGATATCGTCCCAAGGATCGGATTCGAGCTGTTTCATGCCGAGTGAAATGCGCTGGGTTTCAGGGTTGATCTTGATGACCTGAACCTTGACCGTATCGCCTACGCTGACCACCTGGCTTGGGTGGTTGACGCGCTTCCAGCTCATGTCGGTGACGTGCAGCAGGCCGTCAATGCCACCAAGGTCAACAAATGCACCATAATCGGTGATGTTCTTGACGACGCCTTCGCGGGTATCGCCTTCCTGCATGTTGCCAACGATTTCAGCGCGCTGTTCGGCGCGGCTTTCTTCGAGGATAGCCCGGCGAGAGACAACGACGTTGCCGCGTGCGCGGTCCATTTTCAGGATGGCAAAAGGCTGGACTTCATTCATCAGCGGGCCAACATCGCGAACCGGGCGAATATCAACCTGCGAGCCTGGCAGGAACGCAGATACCCCGCCCAGGTCAACAGTGAAGCCGCCTTTGACGCGGCCAACAATGGCACCGCGGACAGGTTCTTCCTTGTTGTAATTGTCTTCCAGCTTGACCCAGCTTTCTTCACGGCGGGCCTTGTCGCGAGACAGGACAGCTTCGCCCATCAGGTTTTCAATACGATCGAGGTAAACCTCTACAATATCACCCGGCTCGGGTTGCTTTTCTTCAAGCAGGAATTCTTTGGAATCAACACGGCCTTCGGTTTTCAGGCCAACGTCGAGAACGAGAAAATCGCCATTATTGGAAATGACGGTTGCAGGAACAACACGGCCCTCTTGAAGGGTCGCGGCGCCTGCGCTGTCCTCAAACATGGACGCGAAGTCCTCTGTTGAGGGATTCATAGTATCAGTCATGGGTTCTCCGGTGCGCGTCGAACGGGGTAATCTGTTACCTGCACCATGCAGGTACTCAGGCGTCGCCGCGTAAAAAGTGGAACTCGAATGAGCCTGTTTGGATTTGGGGCTTGCCCCAGAGGCTACTCGGATTTTCGGGCAAGAACGGCGTCGACCGCCTCTCGCGCTTTATCCACAGCCGCGTCTATAGTCAGATGAGTGGTATCAATCAAGACGGCATCTGCGGCTGCCTGCATTGGCGCGTCCTTGCGGGTCCGGTCACGGGTGTCGCGCTCTTTCAGCTGGGCAATCATTTCTTCGAGCGTCAGCTTCTCGCCCATGGCTTGCAATTCTTTCCACCGCCGTTCGGCCCGCGTTTCGATTGCCGCATCCACCCACAACTTAACATCAGCATCCGGACAGACGACGGTGCCGATGTCGCGGCCATCGAGTACGGCTCCACCGACTTGCCGAGCAAAAGCGCGCTGGAACTCAAGCAGGGCAGTGCGTACTTGCGGTATCGCTGCCACTCTGGAGGCGGCTTGGCCAGCCTCGCCTGTGCGAAGGTCGTCCTCGGAAAAATCATTCAAGTCCAGGCTGGCGGCAATCTCACCAAGAGCGTCCGGGTCGTCGAAACTCGCTCTACGCTTGAGCGCAGTGAACCCGGCCGCGCGGTAAAGTCGACCCGTATCGAGATAGGCCAGTCCATACCAGCACGCCAGTCGACGTGCGATCGTGCCTTTGCCAGACGCGAGTGTGCCATCAATGGCGATGATCATGCTGGGCCCTCTCGAATATCCGCGCCCAGGCTCGCCATGTGGTCAAGGAAATCAGGGTAGGAGGTGGCAATCATGCTGGCATCGTCGATTGAAATAGGTGTTTTGGCAGCAATGCCCATGATCAGCGCGCTCATCGCGATGCGATGGTCATGATGGGTTTCGACCAGGCCGCCGCCAGGCACCGGCCCGTTGCACCCTTGAATAGTGAAGCCGTCTGGGTGTTCTTCCACCTCGACCCCATTGACTCGCAACATCTGTACAACCGCTGCAATTCTGTCTGATTCCTTGATCCGCATTTCCGCCGCACCGGTGACGCGCGTCACCCCGTCGGCCACAGCGGCGAGCACGGCGAGAATGGGAAATTCGTCAATCATGCTGGGCACCAGGGCTTTTGGGATATCTGCGCCTTTCAGGTCGGATGTCTCAAAGGACATGTCAATCAGGCGTTCGCCGGCCGCCTCGCCGGTTTCCTCGGCCCCGATCCGTGCGCCCATCATGGCCGCGGCGCGGAAGAAGCCATCTCGTGTCTCGTTCGACATGACCCCCTCGACAACAGCCCCGCCTTGCTCGGCGATCAGTGCGGCTGCGGCCAGGAAGGCCACTGAGGATGGCTCACCCGGTACACTTGTTTCGAGGGCTGTCAGAACCTGGCGGCCCGGCAGGGAAATGTCTGCACCTTCCCCCCGGTGGGAAACGTCGACCTGCGCGCCGAAGCCCCGCAACATTCTTTCGCTATGGTCCCTGGTCAGACGTGCCTCACGAATTGTGGTCACCCCGTCGGCCTGCAATCCGGCCAGCAATAGACAGGATTTGACCTGGGCTGAGGCGTGCGGCGGCGTGTAGTCAATCGGTTTGAGTTCGGCGGTACCGATTTCAGTCAATGGCAGGGTCTTGTCGCCGGCGTGCTCGAACCGAACCCCCATCTGTTTGAGAGGATCGATGACACGCCCCATCGGCCGCGAGGATAAGCTGACATCCCCAACCAGATGCGCCCGGATCGGATGGCCGGCCATCAGGCCCATCATCAGTCGCACGCCCGTGCCAGCATTGCCGAAGTCGAGATCGCCGCTGGGCTGGGACAGCCCAGATTTTCCAACCCCGCGGATGCGCCAGTGGCCCTTGCCGAGCTGTGTGGTCTCGGCACCAAACGCGGCCATCACCTTGCCGGTATTGAGTACATCTTCACCTTCCAGCATGCCGGTAACATCTGAAACGCCTTCGGCTAGCCCCGCCAGCATGAAGGCGCGGTGCGAGCAGGACTTGTCACCTGGCGCACGAATTGTTCCGGCGATCTTCGGAACGCGATGAGAGGTCAGAACCATTCCTTGGTCCTCATATATTTCAGTGTTTGCGGAAAAGCGCTTTGACAGGACGAAGTGTTTCTGGCAAGCGCGCCAGCTATAAAAGACATGAGAGACAAGATTCATGGCCGATCCAGAACTAGGTACAAAACAGGTTTGCCCGAGTTGCGAAGCAAAGTTCTATGATTTGAACAAGCGACCCGCCACCTGTCCCAAATGCGCCCACAGCTTCGATCCCGATGATGAACTGGTTCAGGCAACCAAGACCAAGGTGCGCACCCAGGCAGCCAATGCTTCCGTTCCTGAGGATGACGAAGAAGATCCCGAGGAAGAAACCGAGAAAGCCGCAGCCGCCACCACTGAAGATGATGACGAAGATGAGGGCAGCGCTGAGGAAGAAGCCAAGGAACTTGGCGGTGACGAAGACGAAGTCGCCCTGTCCATGGGGTCTGATGAAGACGACGAAGATACGGGCAATCTCAGCAAGGTGCCAGCCGGCTTCACCGAAGAAGGCGTCGATGATGACGATGATGAAGACGTTGATGACGTTGAGGAGTTCGACCTTGGAGACGACGATATCGACATCGATGATGACAATGAGCTGGGGGAACCTGATGCTGATGACATCGAGGATGATAATTAGGACTTGATCGAAGCGGCGGGAACACGTATCTCGCCCTTTCTTACCCGGTTTGGGGCCATAGCTCAGTTGGGAGAGCGCTTGCATGGCATGCAAGAGGTCGTCGGTTCGATTCCGTCTGGCTCCACCATTTCTCTACAGACATTTTCCAGGTTCGGATTGCGTCTTCGTTGCGCGATGATTGACCAATTGTAAGGCGCGCGGAGCGTTCACAACCCTGGCTGAACACTAGCGTCTTGATGTCGCCGTCTTCATTTCCCACATTCGATTCAACACATGTCCTCATGTCGGGCTGCCATGACGGGGCCTCGGGATATGCGTTCTAGTCCTGTCTGAATGGAAGGAGAAGACGATGAACATGACGACAGAAAACCCCGCTGACGGCATTGATGTCAGCAAACTGGTCTATATCCGCGCGCTTCGGACGCAGGAACTGGCCGATCTACCCAATGAAGCCCTTGAAGCGGTCAAGGATCCTGAACGGCTTTATGTGGTTTCGAACGCCGATGGGGTTCGCATTGCCATTATTGAAGGGCGCAAGGCAGCCGAAGCGGCTGCACACGCCTATTCACTCGTGCCGATGAGCGTCCACTAGCCCTACAGGATCGCCGGAATAACCCGGTCGGGTGGACGGTGGCCATCGGCAAAGGTCTTGATATTGATGATGACCTTTTCCCCCATCTCCACCCGGCCCTCAACCGTTGCAGACCCCATATGAGGTAGCAGGATCACATTGGGCAGGCCGACAAGGTCAGGATTGACCGTCGGCTCGCGTTCGAACACGTCCAGCCCTGCGCCGGCAATCTGTCCGGCCTTAATAGCTCGGGCCAGTGCTGCTTCGTCAATCACTTCACCGCGTGCCGTGTTCACAATGAAGGTCTCAGGTTTCAGCAACTCGATGCGCCGTGCGTTGAGCAGGTGAAAGGTTGCCGGGGTGTGCGGGCAATTTACTGAAATGATATCCATGCGCGCCAGCATCTGGTCGAGGCTTTCCCAATAGGTTGCCTCCAGCTCGGTCTCGATATGACGCGGAACCGGCTTGCGGTTGTGATAGTGTATCTGCAACCCGAAGGCTTGGGCCCGGCGCGCCACAGCTTGGCCGATCCGTCCCATGCCGATGATCCCGAGCCGCTTGCCGGCAAGGCGGCGGCCCATCATCCAGGTCGGTGCCCAGCCATCGAACTTGCCTTCTTCCATAAGGCGGATGCCTTCATGCAGGCGGCGCGGCACGGCGAGAATCAGTGCCATCGTGACATCAGCTGTGTCGTCGGTCAGCACGCCCGGCGTATTGGTCACAGTGATGCCGCGCTGTACCGCGCTCTGGACATCGATATTGTCGACGCCCGCACCAAACTGGGCAATCAGGCGCAGGTTTTCACCGGCCCTGGCCAGGATGCGGCCATCAATCTTGTCGGTCACGGTCGAGACCAAGACGTCGGCGCGCTGCACCGCGTCGGTAAGTTCTTCGGCCGTCATCGCGACATCGGCCTCGTTCAGCTCTGTATCGAAAAGCTCCTTCAGGCGAAGCTCCACCGGATCAGGCAGACGTCTGGTGACAATAACCTTCAGGCGCTTAGCAGACATGAAACCTCCCTTTACAAAGAAGCGCTTAGCAAAGCCAACGCCTCTCGCCAATGGTGGGTTTTACCTGTGATTCACAACATTGCGCGAATAAAGGGCCATGCCAGTAAAGTTTTTTCGCTATTTGACGGGAATCGGTCTGTGCCTGGCACTTGCTGGAATGATGTTCAGCGCCGGGGCTGACCCCGAGGCCGTACGCATGAGCCAATTTTCGGGCAAGCCTGTGCCGCGGTTTGAATCACTGCGATACACGGCTGTTCATGGTCGCCAGGGGCCAAGCCTCGATCACCCGATTCTGTGGCGATATGAGCGGGCGGGCTTGCCGATGCTGGTCATCCGCGAAACCAATGGCTGGCGCCGGGTTCGCGACAAGGATGGCGATGAAGTCTGGATGCAGGCGCGCATGCTGACAGCCGATCGACAGGTGATCACCACAATGGAGACCGTCTTGTACCGAAAAGCTGACGAAGCATCCGCCAAGCGAGCCATGCTGAAAGAGGGCGTGATAGCTGCCCTGAAAACCTGTGAAGGCGCCTGGTGTTCGATTGAAGCCGACAAGCTCAACGGCTGGGTTCAGAGAGCCGCGCTCTGGGGGGTCGAGACCTCGACGGATGGGCTGTAGACACAGCGCGGGCTTGCCGCCCTTGCCAGCTGTGGCTATCAGCGATCCAGGAAAATCAAGCGCCTGGCGCGAAACACGAAAAGGTATCCCGGTATGAGTGGACCTCACGATTATCACACGCCGCAAAGCTCCTACACAAAAGAAGAGCTTCTCGCTTCTGGCCAGGGCAAATTATTTGGTCCGGGAAATGCCCAACTGCCGATCCCGCCCATGTTGATGATGGACCGCATCACGGAAATCTCACTGGACGGTGGTGAATATGGCAAGGGCCATGTCGTGGGTGAGTTTGATATCCATCCCGGCCTGTGGTTTTTCGAATGCCATTTCCCGGGTGATCCGGTCATGCCGGGCTGCCTGGGCCTTGATGCTATGTGGCAAGCCGTGGGCTATTGGCTCGGCTGGTCTGGTTCGCCCGGAAAGGGCCGCGCGCTTGGGGTTGGCGAGGTCCGCTTCACAGGTGAGATCACCCCGGACGTCAAACTGGTTCGCTACGATATTCACATGCGCCGCGTGCGCCGGGGCAGACTGATCCTTGGCATTGCAGACGGCTATGTCTTTGCTGATGGCGAGCAAATCTATTCGGCTAAAGACATGCGCGTTGGTCTCGTTCAGAAGCCTGTTGCGGACTAGGCACCTGCAGGTTTCGGGTCGAGCGCGCGAACTGTCAGCGTAACATCTGCGCGGGCATTGGCTGGCCAGCTAACCGTGAATTCCAGGGCCTGGCTGAACGGCCGGCCAGACTGGTTGGCTGTTCGTGTGGTTGTGCGGGTCAGGATTTGTTCGTTCCTGAGCTGACTGAGGCGACGCATGGCCAGTGTCGTGCCGCTCGGAGCGGGTGCGGCTGCGTTTTCACCGATCCGACCTATTGTCAGCGACAGGTTGGCATCCATGAAGGCCCTGCGCGGTTGGACCAGGGCGGCAATCTCAAAAGGGGCGTTCGAGGCAATCCAGAATGTCTTGTGAATGACGCCCGGATCATTTGCGAGGTCGACAACCGGGACTGGGTCGAGCCGACCGGCCAGTGGCTGGAGGACAGGTATTTCATGCGGCCGTACCAAGGTGATTTTCTGCCCGATAACGGGGGCACCATCATCTTCCCACACCAGAACAACTGGGCCTTGTGTGAACTTCAGATGATGTATGATTTCGGCCGACACATGGCCAACACCGCGACCAAAGAACAGCGCCACTGTGCCCAGGATAAGGAAGCGGGCAAGGAACGGTAAACCCGACAATGGAAGCCGCATCTGTTCATTCCTGTTTGCGTGACTTTAGTGGTGCAGCATCTGTGCCAACACGCGCCAGCTTGACCTAAACGCCGGGGGCAAATAGCCCTCAATTCAGAACTGTATTGAATACAAGGAGCCAAGCAATGGCCGATTTTGGAAACATGCCAACCGGAAACCTCATGGCGGGCAAGCGTGGCCTGATCATGGGCGTCGCCAACAAGAACTCGATCGCCTGGGGCATTGCCCAGCAGCTGGCTGCTCAAGGTGCCGAACTGGCCTTCTCCTATCAGGGCGAATCGCTGGAACGCAGGGTGCGCCCGCTGGTCGAAAGCATCGGCATGGACTTCATGGTTACAGCCGATGTGACCGATGATGCCAGCATGGATGACGCCTTTGCGACGCTGAAGGACAAGTGGGGCAAGATCGATTTCCTGGTCCATTCCATTGCCTTTGCCGGGAAGGATGAGTTGATGGGCTCCATGGTGGCCAACACCAGCCGTGAAGGCTTCCGCCGTGCCATGGATATTTCCGTCTACAGCTTCATTGATGCCTCACGCCGGGCGTCAGAGTTGATGACGGATGGCGGGTCGATCATTTGCATGACCTATCTCGGGGCCGAGCGTACCGTACCATCCTACAACGTGATGGGCGTTGCCAAGGCGGGCCTGGAAGCCTCGACCCGCTATGCGGCACGCGATCTCGGCCCTCAGGGTATTCGCGTCAATGCGATTTCAGCCGGGGCCATGCGTACCTTGTCACTGGCTGGAATTCGTGGTGGCAAGAGCCTGATGGGTACGGGCCGCGAATGGTCGTTGCTAAAGGAAGACACGCAAATGGAAGGTGTCGCTGGTTGCGCGCTCTATCTGCTGTCTGATCTTGGTAAGTCGATTGCCGGTGAAGTGATCCATGTCGACGCCGGATTCCATGCGGTCGGGGTTCCCGACCTGCCGGAAGAGGGTGACGACTGAGCCAGAGCTGACCGGCCATGAAGACTTCGCCTGAAACGCACGTCCCGCTTGCCAACTTTCCGACCTATGGCTTGGAAGACATGCAAGCGCGGGCGGTCGCTCATCACCAGGCGCTGCTGTCACGTCGCTCTGTCAGGTCATTTTCTGACCGGCCTGTGCCGAGAGAGATCATCGAAAGCTGTGTTATGGTTGCCGGAACGGCGCCGTCCGGGGCCAATCACCAGCCTTGGCATTTCGCCTGTGTGGGGAGCCAGGCGAAAAAGGATGAAATCCGTGCCGCCGCCGAGGCTGAGGAGCGCGAATTCTATGCCGGCCGCGCCGGGCCTGAATGGCTGGATGCCCTCGCCCCAATCGGTACGGATGACCAGAAGCCCTATATGTCCATTGCGCCGTGGCTAATTTGCATATTCGCCCAGCGCCGCGGCGGCGTGCATGCCGATGACGACAAGAAGAATTATTACATCCATGAGAGTGTCGGCATTGCCACTGGTATGCTGATCACGGCTTGTCACATGGCCGGACTGGCGACCCTGGTGCATACGCCCAACCCGATGAAGTTTCTCAACGGCATCTGTGGAAGGCCCGAAACGGAAAAGCCCTTCCTCATCCTGGTCGCCGGGTTTCCAGCTGAAGATGCCATGGTGCCCAAACATGCCCTGATCAAGAAATCAGGGTCTGAACTCATGAGCTTTCTTTAGTCGAGATGCTCGTGAAGGCGGGTCCTGGAAGGTAAATGAACTCATAGCTGCCTGCGCCTTCGCTAGTGTCGGCTTCAACCGTGCGTTCACCGCGAAATCCGAGCTTGTAGTCACCATCCATGTCTTCCGGCAATTCCGGTGCAAACAGGTCCTGACGGGCAAATCGCTTGAACAAAGCAAAGCGCTTGAAGCGCCAGTTGGCCATGGTGATGTTCAGGTCGAGTGCCTGACCAGGGGCTAGCCGCGTTGGCAAGGGCTCATCCAGAACTCCAACGGGCTGGGTGAATAATTGCGTGACATAGACCGCATCGCCTTTCACGGCGACGCCCAGGGAAATGTGTGTAGCATCGCGCGATAGGATGTTCTTGCGGTGGCCCGGACTGTTCATCAATTGCTGGTGTAGCCCTTCGATGACGTCTGCAGTGTAAGCCTCTCGCCGGTCTGGCAGTTTTGCGCAATCAATCCGCTCGCCGCGCCAGTCCTCACAGATCAGTTCGGACATGGCGACGTTCTCGGCTGACATGCGGGTGAACAGTCGACGATCAAAGGCGGCGATGCGGGCCCCGTGTTTACGCCCGTCCGGTGAGGCATGATCGAAAAACCCGTTGACTGCCATGTCGAGGCTATGGAATCGCGCCGCACCTTGCGTTTCCTGGCGCAGCTTCAAGGATTCAAGCCCATGGGTGGCGCGGGCCTGATTGATCAGCGCAACGAACTCCGCCTCCATGCTTGGCGAATAGACGAACCCGCCGACAGGACGACGAAGGCAGTCTTTGCCATTGCGAACATAGTCATCAACTGCTGTTGAGCGACGGTCCAGCGACATGTCGCAGGCTTGCGCCATGCCGACCCAGGCCAGACTGGCAATCAGGAGGTAGGACAGGCGGGCGAACATGCTACCAGTCTACGACAATTCGGAAGAAATCACACCTTCAGCCCGCAGGCGCGCAATGATCGGAGCCAGCATGCGGTCGATTGCGTCCTTGCTGGCGCGCACGTTGCCATAGGCTGGCAGGCCCTCGTCGGCGATCACCAGATCAGCCTCGAACATGGCCGGGAAGGTGTGGCGGTAATGGGCTGCGCGCACGGTGGTCAGGTACTGGTTGAGAACCCCGTGGATATCGCGCCCACGCTCAACCACATCGCGGCGAATGCGGCGTGCCAACCGCAAATCGTCCGGCGTATCGACATAAATAGCCAGGTCGATCAGCGGCTTCAGTTCGGGTATGGACAGGGCGTGAATGCCTTCCAGGACGATGATCGGTGAAGGCGCGATTTCGCGGAACTGATCCGTCTTGCGGTCATGACGCTCATAGTCATAGATCGGTTGCTGAATGGTCTTGCCAGCCTTCAGATCTGCCAGCTGGCGCGCCATCAGGCTGGTTTCCTTGCTTTCGGGATCATCGTAATTGACCGCAGCAGCAATCGTTCTGCGCTGCTCTTCAGTGTCCGCACTGCCATAGTGGCTCATTGGCCAGTAGTAGCCGTCCTCATTGAAAATCACCGCTCCTGGTGTCGCGCAAGCCTCCAACAGGGCCTCTGCAACGGTTGATTTTCCAGAACCGGAACCTCCGGTCAGGGCAACCAAATAGGGTGTACTTGTAGACATCGGCGCGGTTTATGACTCACTGTCGATGGGCACAGCATAAAGCTCGAGACGGTGGTCAACCAGACGGTAACCCAACTTGCGGGCGATTTCGGTTTGCAGCCGTTCGATCTCTTCATTGTGAAACTCGATGACTGCGCCGGATTTGACGTCGATCAGGTGATCGTGATGCTCATCCGGCACCTCTTCGTAGCGCGCGCGCCCGTCACCAAAATCATGGCTTTCGATGATGCCAGCCTCTTCGAACAGTTTGACCGTTCGGTAAACCGTGGCAAGCGAAATGGACTTGTCGACGGCATTGGCCCGGCGATGCATTTCTTCGGCATCGGGGTGGTCGTCAGATTGTGAGAGAACGCGCGCAATTGTGCGGCGCTGTTCCGTCATTCGAAGGCCTTTCTCGGCGCAAAGTTTCTCTAGGCGATCCATACCGCCTTCATGCCCTTTAAGGATCGTCCTGTCCAGATATGGACCGCGACATCAACAGCGCGTCCATCCGCGCCTGTCCGGGGCGGGAATAGTAGGCTTTGCGTAATCCGTCCTGGGTAAATCCCAGACTCTCATAAAGCCCAATGGCAGCATCATTATCGCTGGCCACATCCAGGACCAGACGGGTCACGCCTTGACCAAGGAGTTGCCTGACGGCCTGCAACAGTAATTTCCGGGCAAGGCCATGCCGATGAAATTGCGGGTCGATAGCCAATGTCAGCACTTCTGCTTCGTCTGCGACTTGCTGGATGATGATGAAACCAGCAGGGACGCTTTGTGTGTATATCATCAGTGCATGCGTCGATGGCAGCTCCAGGACAGCCGCCATGGCTTGCGCGCCCCATGCATCATGCTCTGTAAAGGCGCGCGCGTGCAGTCTTGCCAGCTCGGCTGCCTGCTGCGGGCCTGCGGTTTTGATCGCCGTCATGGCGCCGGTTGTCCACCAGGCAGTAATGCATCTGGCGGGCGGACGTAGATTGGCTTGGGAGGGTGGTCTTCCGGGCTATATGAGGCAGCAAGCTCAGCCGCCCGTGCAGCACTTGCCATGCTTGCGTGAACCTCAAGGCCTGGGCAGGTCTGCGTCAGTGCCCCGGCCTCGCCAAAGACGATGTGGGGATGTTTTTCCAGCAAAGCCTCAATCTTTTCCAGTCTGATCTCTTCGGGCGGGGTTGTGGCCATACCGGTTCGAAAACGCTGCATCCAAAATGTGATGTCAGGTGCACGCTTCTGAGCCGGGAAGATAACGATCGCAGACCCCTGTTGGCCTGCTGGTAGCGCAGCCTCGAGGCTGGAAATACCAAGACTGGGGATTTCCAGGGCCAGCGACAGGCCGCGTGCGAAGGCCACACCAATTCGTACGCCGGTAAAGCTTCCCGGCCCGGTCACGACGCCGATGCGCTGAATATCCGAAAGGCTCGTCCCAGCTGCGGCGCATACCGACCGGACAAGCCCCGGCAATCGGGCATCCTGTCCGCGTGACTGGCCAAGCTGGGTCTGGGCCAGGATTTCACCATCGCGCACAATCGCCACGTCGGTCGACGCGCCCGATGTGTTGAGGCCCAGCGTCAGCATGGCCTAAAGCACCTGGCAGGCCTGGCTGAAGCTCAGTCGCGGTGAGCGTTCGAACAGGCTGTCAGGATCGCCGTGCCCGATATTGCAGATCCAATTGGATCGCCAATTGCGGGTTGCTTCATTTTTGAGGAAAAATTCCTTGTCGATTCCGGCATTGTCAAAACCCGACATAGGTCCGCAATCCAGACCCAACGCTCGTGCCGCCAGCATTAAATAGGCACCGGATAAAGTCCCGTTGCGAAAAGCGGTGGCCTCACGCACATCGTCATCGGCAAACCAGTCCCTGGCCGTCTGGTCATGTGGAAACAGATCGGGAAGCTTCTCACGAAATTCCAAGTCATGAGAAATGATGACCGTCCAGGGTGCACTCATCGTCTTGTCGACATTGCTGGCCATCAGAAAGGGCTTGAGGCGCTGCTTGCCTGCATGTGAGGAGATGAAGGTGAAACGCGCCGGTGAACAATTCGCGCTGGTCATGCCCATCTTTGTCAGATCATAGATAGCTCGGATTGTGGTTTCGGAAACCGGCTGATCCGTCCAGCCATTATAGGTTCGACCATGTCGCCAGATCAGGTCCAGTGCGTAATCATTGACGGGCTTCTTCATCATGGTTTCCAAGTCTCAATTACTGTTTCGGGCTGAAATTTTGCAAATGAAGCAGGGGATTAGCTGGCTCATTTCTTCAATGCTCAACAGGCTCCATCACTATCCAAGTTTTCAGACCGGGTAAATGGCAGGCTGTATGGGCGTAAAGGTCGTGCTGCGGCACGGTCAGCACG
>CBDUKI010000039.1:0-12906 GCA_965367765.1 uncultured Henriciella sp. | reverse complement strand
TGGTCCAGGCCCCTCAGGGTGGCCGCATGGCGCGCACGGCACTCGCCATCATGATGGTGCTGTCCGGCCTGGCCACGATCTGGCAAATCCGCGGGGTGACCTTCTCGCATGTCTTCGCGGCGCTGGTCGCTGGATGGGTCGTCGGTGTCCTGTTTGACAGATGGCGCGCCAGGCGCGGGGTCGGGCCGGTCCTGGCGCTGGCTGCCGGGGCGCTGCTGGTCTCGCCAACCAGCTGGAAATCCCTCTCAGGACAGTTCGAACGCGCCGAACCGCAAGCCACGGACGGGCGCGGCTATGGCGAAGTGTGCCGCGATCCGGCGGCCTATGTCACCCTGGACTCGGCCCCACGCAAAGCCATTTTTTCACCGATTGACCTTGGCACCTCAATCCTGCTGCGGACACCGCACAGCATTTTCGCCGCCCCCTATCACCGCAATGTCCAGGGCATTGACCTCGTCACCGATGTGTTCATGGGGCCGACGAACACGGCACGCGCCAAGATGCTGGCCATGGGCGCCGACCACATGGTCTATTGCCGCGGCCTGGTCGAGACAACGCGCTATGGCGATCTGCGCCCGGACGGATTTGCCGCAGCGCTCAATCGCGACGAGATCCCGGACTGGCTGGAACCGGTGGACGGGCTCAGCGAAACCGATGGCACAGTCCGCCTCTACCGGATCAAATCAGATTGAAACCTGAACAGCCAATATTGACCCCCGGTTTCCTTTGCGGCAAAGGGCGTCATGTCAAAACTAAAAAATCCAAAAGAAATCATCGATGCCCTGCAAGACCTCTATGAAGAGGCGGCAACGGCCCTATCCTCAGCCCTTCAGGACTATCTGCACAATGGCAAGACGCCATCTGCGCAAGCGCGTGCCGATGGACTGTTCTGCTATCCTGAACTGGTCATCCGCTATAATCCGGATGGCCCGCCGCCGCCGATCTCGCGGGCCTTTGGCAAGATGTCCGAAGCCGGCACCTATGCCAGCACGATAACCCAACCGGAATTCTTCCGCCGCTACCTGATGGAGCAGCTGAAACCGCTGCTCACCGATTATGAAGTCGAGATCGAAGTGCGCCGCTCAAGCTCGGAAATCCCTTATGCCTATGTCTGGGAGCAGGGCCAGGCCGATGGGCTGGATGAAATCAATCCGGCGGAACTGGCGAAATGGTTCCCGGCGCCGAAACTCGAAGACATTGGCGATGAAGTCGCTGATGGGGAAATGTTCGAGCCCTATGACTATCGCCCGCTGGCACTGTTTGATGCGCCGCGTACGGACTTTTCCTTGAAGCGCTTGCAGCACTACACAGGCACACCGATCAAGCACTTCCAGCGGTATCTTCTGTTCACGAACTATCATCGCTATGTCGATGCGTTCTGTGACTGGGGCCTGGAGCAGCTGGGCGAAGGGTCACGCTATGAGCAATTGTCGGTGGCTGGTGGCCTGGTGGTCGACAAGAACACGCCGGATGCGCGCGCCGCAATCGAGGCCGCACCATGGCGGCGCTACCAGATGCCCGCCTATCACCTGACGGCCAAGGATGGGTCAGGCATCACCCTGGTCAATATCGGGGTTGGTCCATCCAATGCCAAGACGATTACCGATCACCTCGCCGTGCTGCGCCCGGAATGCTGGATCATGGTCGGCCACTGCGGCGGCCTGCGCCACAGCCAGGCGATTGGCGACTATGTGCTCGGCCATGCCTATCTGCGCGATGACCATGTACTTGACGGTGTCCTGGCCCCCGACATTCCGGTGCCGCCAATTGCCGAGGTTCAGGTCGCGCTGCAGGAAGCAGCCGCCGAAGTGACGGGTGAAAGCGGTGATGCGCTGAAAAAACGCCTGCGCACGGGCACGGTGGCCACCACGGATGACCGCAACTGGGAACTGCGCTTCACCGACAGTGCCCGCCGGTTCAATCAATCGCGGGCGATTGCCATCGACATGGAGAGCGCGACGATTGCCGCCAACGGGTTCCGCCTGCGGGTGCCTTATGGCGTCTTGCTCTGCGTCTCGGACAAGCCGCTGCATGGTGAGATCAAGCTGCCGGGTGCCGCCAACAAGTTCTACGAGAAGTCAATCAGCCAGCACCTGATGATCGGTGTGGCGACGCTTGAGAAGCTGGCCCACGAAGGCGCTTCCCTGCACTCTCGCAAGCTACGCGCCTTCGACGAACCGCCGTTCCGGTAGCGACGTCATGTCTGGACCTTCCTCGATTCAGGTCTTAGCTCAGACCTGGATTGAGAAGGATGAGCTGGCATGCAAGATCGGATCATGGATCTGGAAGGGGTTCGCAATTTTCGCGATTTCGGAGCTTATGAAGGGGCGGGCGGGCGTCATATCCGTCCGAACGTGCTTTACCGCTCTGGCCAGTTTGGCGAGGCGACACCCGAAGACATTGCCCAGCTTGAAACGCTGAACATCGCTGTGCAGGCCGACCTGCGCCGCCCGGATGAACGCGAGCGCCACGGCCATCGCTGGCCGGTCGAGGGCGTTGCGGTCATCTTCAGTGACAAGGGCCGCGCGACCGAAGCCCCGCATGTCAACTTTCTCAACCGGGTCAGCGTTGACGTTGATGATGCCCACCAGTGGATGAGCGACTATTATCGCGCGGCGCCCTACAAGGAGCAGCATGTCGATACGTTCCGGGCCTGGTTCGAGGCGCTTCTGGCCCTGCAGGACGGCCAGTCAGCCGTGGTCAATTGTGCGGCGGGCAAGGACCGCACCGGCATTCTCTGCGCCCTGACCCACCATGTCCTCGGCGTCGAGCGCGAAACCATCTTCGACGATTACAACCTGACCAATGAGGCCGCCCGCGTCGCCGAGCGGCTGCCGGAAATGGCCCGAATGTTCAACCAGCATATCGGCAAGGACCATCCCGAAGCGGTCTATCACCCGTTTGTTGGCGTCTCGTCCGGCTTTCTAGAGGCGGCCTATGACAGCATCGAGCAGGAATCCGGGACGCTGGACACCTATCTCGACACTGTTCTGGGCATTGGGGCGCAACAACGCAAAGAGCTGCGCGCCCGCCTGTTAGTCTAGAATTTCACCTCGAACCCGACCAGGACTTCTTGTGGCTTGCCGGGGCGCAGGCCCGCTGGGCGACGCGCGGCAATATAGGTCTCGTCAAACAGGTTCTCGACCTTGCCCTTGAGGCGAATACCCTCGGCAATCTCGTAATAGGCGGCCAGATCAACCAATGTGCGCTCATCAATCCGCTGACTGGCCGGGACAGAGCCCTGGCCCGGCTCGGAACGCGCTTCGCTGACATAGTTGACCAGCGCGTTGATGCCCCAACTGTCAGCGACCAGGCCCGCCCCCAGGGTGAACTGGTGCTCGGGCACGTAGATCAGTTCGTCACCGGCTGTCACAGAGCCGAAAAATTCACTGTCGAAGCTGGTCTGGAACTCAGTGTCGGTGAAGGAATAGGCCGCCGACAGTGGCACCGACAGGCCAGACAGCCCCATGGCCGTGGCCGCATCCCAGGCACCCGTCAATTCCAGGCCGGCCACGGTCACCGCATCGCCGTCAAAGGCTTCGCCCGCCGGGCAGTCGCCCCCTGAAGACAGGGTACATTCGCCGAGCAGGTTGGAATAATCATTGTAATAGGCAATCGCCTCCAGGCTGAGCGTGTCGCGGATGAAGCGCACGCCGGCCTCATATTGCCAGGATTCCTCATTCTCTGCGGAGCTGGCCCCGGCTGGCGAAAAGCCCTTGTGGACACCGGCAATCAGGTCAACCTCATCGGTCAGGTTATAGACCGCAGACAAGGACGGCAGGATCACGTCATTGGCGTTTTTGCGCACGCTGCTCGGGCCAAGGTCGCGGCCCGGATCAGCGGTCGAATAGTCCGTGCGCGTAACCTCGTAGTCCTCGAAGCGCAGCCCGCCAGTGATCTGGAACCGCTCGGTCAGCTCCACCCGATCCAGCACAAACAGCGAGACCGCCTCGGCCCCGGTCACACGATTGGTGGTGCCGCCAGCCGGGCCACCCGTCGTCAGGTCCAGAACGCCGCCCAGCAGGCGATAGGCGTCTTCCTTCTGGAACCGGTCTTCCTCATCCTCATGAAAGCGGATCCCGGCATTGAGATTGTGGGTCAGCCCGCCGAGCATGACTTCGGTATCGATATTGGCCGCGAGGCCACGGCTGAAATATTTGCGATTATTGGATCGAATGACCAGGCTGTCATCCAGCGAGGTGACGCCGGTCAGCAGGTCATATTCAGCGCCATAGGTGAACGGGTCGTCCAGGATCGTGCTTATGCCAACATCACCACTTGTGCCATTGCCCGCCGCGTTGACACCCTGCAACTTGTACCAGTTGCGCGAGACTTCGTTTGAATAGGCGGTAAAGGCCAGCACCGTGTTGGCCACCGGCTCGATCTTTCCGGTCAGCTGCAGCAGCTCGTTTTCATTGCCCATCTGGTCCAATCCGGCCGCGTCATACAGGCGGAACGGATCGGCAGCAAAATCCGCCTCGGTCAGGCCGAGATAGGTCTGGTTCGAAGTTTCGTCCTTGGTCTGGTACTTGAACTCCAGAGACCAGGGCATTTTCGCGCCGTCGCCATACAGGCCCGTCTTGATCACGTAGTCATTGACGTCGAGACCGGTATTGGCGCCGGTCGTGTCGCGTTCAAGGAAACCATCCGCCTCGTCCTGATAGGTCTCGATCAGGATGCCGAAATCCGTGTTGGAGGTCAGCGCCTGGCGGGTGCCCATCCAGGCGTGCAGGCGCTGGCGGCCATAATCGCCGAACAGGATTTCGGCATAGCCTTCAGTCGCTTCCGGCACCGGGGTCGAGAACAGGTGGATGGCCCCGCCCGTCGTACGCGGCCCGTACTGGATCACGGCTGGCCCCTTGGTCACCTCGACGGCATTGATACGCGCGGTTGACGGGAAGTAGTAAGCCGATGGTGCCGCATAGGCCGCCGGAGCAATCGGCACGCCGTCTTCCATGATCATGATGCGCGAATTGCGATCCGAGCCAGACCCGCGCAAGCCGATATTCGGGCGCAGGCCATAGCCTTCCTCTTCCTGGATATTGACCCCCGGCACAGCGCGCAGCACGCGCAGGATGTCGCTATGGCCCTGCACATCGAGCGCTTCGGCATCGAGATAGTCAATCGACCCGCCAACATTGTGTTCACCGCCCGCCGTGCCGATCACGGTCAGAGTTTCGAGCAGACGGATATCATCGGTCAGCGAGGCAGCGGCCTCTTCCTGGGCGATGGCCTGGGCAGCCATGGACAAACACAGGCCAAGGGCGAGAACGGAGGTGGATTTACGTAGCATGAGGCTTCCAAATGAAATTGCGACTTATTTTCAGTCGCACTTCGCATAAATGAGAATGCTTCTCAATAGCGAACCTTAGCTGTCTTTCATTTTGTCGCAGTTTCTGCCTGTTCATGGCAAAACGGCCACACCCTAAAGTGTGGCCGTTCATGGGGCGCTTCGGTTTGCTTCGGTGCCCTACTTGCCCGCAATGTCCTCGGCCAGCTTGCGGGAGAACCGGTTGGATGCACGCTTGGCATCGGTCCAGGTGCCGGCCCCGAACACATCGCGGATATCGTTCTCGAACCAGCCATATTCCCTGGCGCCGATGACGTTGCCATCCGCATCAAAGGCGGTGCCCTGCAGCTTCATCCCGCCCAGCGAGCGGGAGCGCAGCATGTCGAGGCCCGGCTTCTGGCGCGCCTGTTCCATTGTCGGATGGTTGGGCTGGGCGTCGATGATAACCACATCAACGCGGTCCACCTTCGTCTTCACACCCGCCAGGGCAAGCGCCGAGCGCAAGTCTTCAGACACAGCCTCACTGAGATAGGTGCCTTCTTTCTCACCATAGTCTTCCGACAGCTTTTCAGCGAAATCGTCACTATAGCTCACCGAAATCTCAACCGCAGAGGCGACGGGAACCAGGGCCACCGCGACCAGGCCATAAATAAGGGATTTCATCTTCATACCGACCTCCTGTGACTTGCATCTGGGGTCCATTCTACTGCATTCAATAAGCCAGCACCATGCGCCCCCCGCCCATGAGCATTAAATGTTCGACAGGTAGGCCGCACTCAGCCGCTGGTTCGCCGGGCCATGTTGCGCAGGTCGCTGAACCGGATCGCGCCGAAGACCAGTGCCGCCAGGCCATAGACCACAGCGCCAGCCAGGACAAAGACCAGGGTTTCGACAAACCGGCCAAAGGGCACCAGTTCGGCCAGCAGGTCATGCCGTTGCAGGATGACCCAAAGCGCGGCCCCCATGGCCAGGCTGGCCAACGTCACTGAAACCAGACGCACCAACAGGCGCGGCCCTGGCACATACCAGCCACGCGCCTGCAGGCCGATGATCAGCAAGGCCGCATTCGTCCAGGCCGCGACCGAAGTGGCAATCGCCAAGCCCGGAAACCCGGCCCAGCCCAGCGAGCGGAACCACAGGAACAGCCCGGCCCCGAGCGCCGTGTTCAGGACCACTGTGGCGAGCGCGAACCGCATCGGTGTCTTTGTGTCCTCGCGGGCAAAATAGGCCGGGGCCAGCACCTTGATCAGCACAAAGGCCGGCACACCCCAGCCATAATGGACCAGGGCAAGGCCCGCCTGCAGGGCATCATTCTGGGAAAAGGCCCCACGCACATACAGGCCTTCAATCAGGTAGGCCGGGGCCACCATGAAAGCGATGGCCGCCGGGACAGTCAACGCCATGGCGAGGCCAATACCGTCATCCATCAGGGACAGGCTGGTCTTGCGATCATCACTACGCGCCGCCCGGGCGAGACGCGGCAGGATCGCCACACCAACCGCAACCCCGACAATGCCCAGGGGCAGCTGGTAAAGCCGGTCGGCATAGAACAACCAGGATTTGGCCCCGGTTTCATAACTGGCAAAGATCTGGCTGACGAGAATGTTGATCTGCGTCCCGCTGGCCGCAATCGTGCCGGGAATGGCGAGCGCGACGACCCGTTTGACCGCCGGGGTCAGGCGCGGCCAGCCCAGTGACAGCGACACTTTCTGGCGGGTCACACCCCACCAGAGCAGGCCAGCCTGGGCCATTCCGGCAATCGTTACTGCAATGGCCGCCAGAAACGCCGTCTGGCGCGCATCCCCACCCATCAGAGCCGCTGTAATCAGGCAGACATTCAACAGGGTCGGCGCCCCGGCCGAGAGGATGAAACGCCCGGCAGAATTGAGGACGCCGGACAACAGCGCCGCCAGCGCCATGCAGGCGAGATATGGCATTGTGATCTGGGTCAGCAGGATGGCGAAATTGAAATTCTCCGCATCATCGATATAGCCGCGATGCACGACCTGCATGATCCACGGCATCGCCAGTTGAGCGACAATCACCAGGGCAGCGGTGGCGGCGAACAGGCCGCGCATGGTCTGGCGTGCCACCTCTTCGGCGGCGGCCTTGCCTTCGGCCTCAAGCGTGCGCGCATAAGCCGGCACAAAGGCCTGGGCAAAGGCCCCTTCAGCAAAGATGCGGCGAAACAGGTTCGGGAACATCAGCGCGGTCACAAACGCATCGCCCACCGGCCCGGCCCCGATCTTGGCTGCGATGAGAACGTCACGCAGGAAGCCCAGAATGCGGCTGCCCAGGGTCAGGCTTGATTGGGTCAGCGTATTTCGCAGCAGGCTCATGGATGTCCCTTTGGCAACTAGAAACTGTCGGCCGCACTGGCGCGGCGCAATTGCCGGGCCGGTGTTTTCGGCGCATCAGGTTCTTCGCGCCCAAGCGCGGCGAGGAGTTGCTCACGAAGCGACGATTTCATGGCATCGTCGAATCCGTCCGGCAGGTTGACATAGAACGCGTCGAACACGCGCTCACCATAAGACCCGACATGCGCCGAATAGATCGAGACGCCTGCCGCAGCGAGCACATTGCCGACATCTGACAGCAGGCCAGGCCGGTCACGGCCGGTCACATCGATGACCGTGTGTGCGCTGGAGGCATCCTCGGAGAAATCGACGACCGGGCGCACAACGAAAGCCGCTTTGCGCGGGTTCGGGCGTACTTTCACCACTGGCATGGGCTCATCGGTGTCCAGCGCTCGATGTATCGATTGTTCAAGCCGCCTGATCCGGCCCGGATCATCCTGCGCGAACGGGTGCCCCGTTTCATCATGCAGCATGAAGACATCGACGATGGCCCCGGACGTGGTGGTGAAAATCTGCGCCGAGATGATGTTCGCCCCCTGCTGGTCAATGGCAGCGGCGAGACGCGCAAACAAGCCAACCCGGTCGGCCCCGGAAACGAAAACCACCGTCCCGGAATCATCCTCGGGAATATGAATATCAATCAGCGAGGCGCCCTGATTAGACAACAGACCAGCATGCGAGAGCAGGGTCTCATGGTCGAACCCGCTCCAATAGGCTGCATCCAGCTCCAGCATCACCGAAGGGATGGTGCCGAACTGGTCAATCACGGCAGCACGATTGGCCTCGGCCCGCGCTTGCAACTCGCTGGCGACGCTGGCTTCATCGGTGCGCCCGCCGCGCAGGGCCGCCTCGGTGGCATGGTAGAGGTCAGCCAGCAATTGGCCCTTCCAGGTGTTCCAGACGTTCGGTCCAACCGCCCGAATATCGGCGACCGTCAGGATGTAGAGCAGGCGCAAGCGTTCGACATCGCCGACCAGTTCGGCAAATTTCACAATTGTGCGCGGGTCTGAAATATCGCGTTTCTGGGCGGTCTCGCTCATTTCCAGATGATTGCCGACCAGCCAGGCGATCATCTCGATCTCGTCTTCGGGAAGGTCCAGGCGATTTCCGGCCTTGCGCGCGGTCTTCATGCCCTCGATCTGCTGGTCGCCCAGCCCCTTGCCGGTATCATGCAACAACATTGCAAGATACAGCGCACGCCGGCCCATGATGCGCGAGAACACCCGTTTGACCAGGCCAAACCCTTCCTCGCCCTTCTCCATTTTCGCCATATGATCGACCGCACGGATCGTGTGCTCGTCCACCGTATAGTGATGATACATGTTGAACTGGGTCTGGGCGACGATGCCGCCGAATTCCGGCAGGAACCGCCCCAGCACACCTGCCTCGTTCATGCGGCCAAGCGCCAGGCCCGGATCCTTGCCGGCCAGCAGGATGTCCATGAACGTATTGATCAGGGCCGGGTCCTTGCGGGTCTGCGGCTTGATCAAGCGGACATTACGGGCGGTCAGGCTCATCGCATCAGGATGAATGTCCAGCCCATCGCTATCTGCCGCCAGGAACAGGCGCATCAGGCCGTGCGGCCCGGACAGGAATTTCGCCTCGTCATGCACGGCGACACGCCCGGCCCGAACTTCGAACAGCGGGTCATCCAGTGTCTTGGGCTGGCTGCGCGGCAAGAAGCGGCGCCAGCCTTCGGGTTTGGCCTTCTGCTCAGCCTCCAGCTTGGCGGCGAGGATACGGGTCAGGCTGCCAACATCCTTGGCGGCGAGGAAATAGCGCTTCATGAACCGCTCAACGCCCAGCTGGCTGCCCCGGTCCTGATAGCCCATGCGGGCCGCCATTTCCGGTTGCAGGTCAAAACTCAGCCGTTCTTCCGGGCGCCCGGTGATATAGTGAAGATGGCAACGAACCGTCCACAAGAAGCGCGCCGCGCGCATGAACAGGACGTTCTCATGCTGGGTAAACACTTCGGTGCGCATGACATCTTCAAGTGTCACCGTTGCTTCGGGATGCATGTGCTTGACGATCCAGTACAGGGTCTGCAGGTCACGAAGGCCACCCTTGCCTTCCTTGACATTCGGCTCAACCAGGTAGCGCGCATTGCCCTGGCGAGCGTGGCGATTGTCGCGCTCCTCAAGCTTGTCTGAAATGAACTGCGCATCCTCGCCGTCCACGGCCTGGCTGTTGAACAGCTCGGCGGTTTCATCCGCCAGGGCCTTGTCGCCAAACAGGAAGCGGGCATCCAGCAGGCTGGTCTTGATTGTGACATCCTCGCCCGACAAGCGCACGCATTCCTGCGGCGTGCGAAAGGCATGGCCAACCTTCAGGCCCATGTCCCACAGCGCATAGAGCATGTACTCGATGACGCTTTCGGAGTGAGCGCTGGCCTTGTAGGGGCGAATGAACAGGAGGTCGATATCCGATGACGGGGCCAGCACGCCGCGGCCATAACCGCCCGTGGCAAAGACGGCCAGGCGCTCGCCCTCGGTCGGGTTGCGCGAGCGGATGACGTGCGTGGTGGTGAAATCGTACAGGGCGTGCAGCACTTCGTCCTGCACAGCGGCCAGCAGGCGCGCCGTATCAAGCCCGTCGGCGCCTTGTTGCAGTCGTTCCTGGGCAATCAACCGGCCACGGAACAGCGCTGCATGCAAGAGGTCGAGCGCCCGTTTGCGGGCCTGTTTCTCATCGCCTTCATGTTCTAGCGCCGCCGCTGTCAGCTTTACCCGCAGCGCCCGCCCATCAATGATGGCGTGCAGGCGCCACGGTCCGGGCTTGCGCCGCGCAGGGATTTTTTTGTCGGTGAGGGTTGGTGCCGATTGCGTCATGGCCCTGATCTAGCGCGATTTCATCGTCCGTGGCTAGAAGATTGACGGCCTAATCGGCTGAACGGCGCAGCGCGATCAAAGCCTGGTCAAGCACCGCTTGATTGGTGGCGCAGACCAGTTGCCCGCCCGGACGCGCCGGCTGGCCGCGCCAGTCACAGGCCAGGCCCCCGGCCCCGCGGACAATCGGGATCAGCGCCGCTGCATCATATGGCGCCAGGCCGGATTCAGCGACCAGATCGATTGTCCCCCCGGCCAGGCGGGCATAAGCATAAGCATCCAGGCCGTAGCGCACGATCCGCGCCGTTGCCCGCAAATGTGTCCAGGCCCCCTGCTCCGGCGGGGTCATGATAAACGGATCGGTCGTCGCAATTGTTGCTTCGCGCAGGTCATTACAGGCCGAGACCCGGAGCGGCGTGACCTGTCCGGCGGCCTGCAGGTGGGCTCCGCCCGGCCAACCGCAATAGCGCTCGTCCAGGACCGGCTGGTCGATCACCCCGACGACCGCGTCACCATGTTGATCGACCAGACCGATCAGCGTTGTCCAGACCGGCAGGCCGGCCACAAAAGCGCGTGTGCCATCAATCGGGTCAAGCACCCAGGTCCAGCCAGAGGTGCCAATGGTGATGCCGTATTCCTCGCCATGGATCGCATCGTGTGGTCGTAATTCGGCGAGGACAGAGCGCATCGCTTGTTCAGCGGCCCGGTCAGCGGCGGTCACCGGGTCGAAGTCCGAACCGCCATGCTTGTTATCGATGCCAGAGAGCGCACGAAAATGCGGCAGGATCGCCGTCCTCGCCGCATCAGCCATCGCATGGGCAACGGCCATCGCCTCAAAATCAATTTGCACTGTCATGCTTCGCGCTTACCCGGTGGCGGGCAAACGGGTCAAGCGGCACCGCTATCCTTGGTTTCGCTTTCCAGCGCCTTGGCCAGCTCAAGCAGGCGTTTGCGCGGGCGTTCGCCAAGCCGGTAATAGGCGCGAACCAGTTCCAGGGTTTCCTTCTGGCTGAGTATGTCGCCATCCAGACGGTCGGCATCATTGGCCGCCACGCCCTGTAAATTATCGCCACCAATCCCGTCGAAGAAATACTGCACCGAGACATTCAGGGCGCGCGACAGGTCATACAGGCGCGAAGAGGTCACGCGATTGGCCCCGCATTCATATTTCTGGATCTGCTGGAAACGTACACCCACCAGAACGGCCAGGTCTTGCTGCGTCATACCAAGCAGGCGACGCCGTCTGCGCAATCGCTTGCCGACATGCAAGTCCGTGCTATCTGCCATACTACACTCCCAACTGGAGGGGACCCCAGGTGAATCCCATTTTTGATCGGTCGTGTACGGAAGAGCAAAAGCCGTGCCGAAATGAATTTTACCCCTGAAATAGCCAGCATCCCGATTCTGCAACCAAGTTATGCGGCAGTGCGGCAAAAAGGGCCTTGCTTTTTGTGCGCCGCACAATAATTTGGTCTTAGCACTCTGGTGCTGACGCCTTCTGGCGTTTCCTCCCTTACCTTATACGGCCGCGCTCTTTAGCGCGGCTTTTTTTTGCTTGAAATCTGCGCCTTACTGGTTTTCGCGCAGCGCATATGCGCAAATATCCGCGATCACGGCGGCCAGGATGGCCTGCAGTTTTTCAAACCCCGCAGATTTTTCAACCGCCAGTTCATCCATGTAGAGGCCGCGATTGACCTCGATCTGCAAGACGTGCACGCCGCGCCGCGGCCGACCATATTTGCGTGTCGTGAAGCCGCCAGCATAAGGCGCATTGCGGGCCACGGACAGGCCGTGACGACGAAACGCCCGCTCGACCAGGCGTGTCAGGCGGCCATTGCAGCTCGAGCCAAAGCGATCACCGAGCACAATATCGGCCAGCGCACCGCGCCCGGGCTGAACCGATGGCATGGAGTGGCAATCGATCAGCACCACATCTGACCACTGGCTGAGCAGGTCGCTGAGCTGCGCGCCGAGACGCTCATGATAGCCATCATAGACATGATCGAGCCGCCAGGCCCCTTCAGCCTGGCTCAGCGGGCCAGCATGGATCTGCCGCCCGCTGGCTGCGATGCGCGGCAAACAGCCAAGCCCGGCCTTGACCCGCGCACTGGGCAGGCCGCTGGTGCGCGGGACACCATCCTCGAACATGTTTGGATCAAGCTCTCGCGCATCACGATTGAGATCGACAAAGCTGCGCGCATAATTGGCCATCACCCGCGTCACCTGGCCCGCTTCACCGGGATTGAACAACTCGTCGACAAAGGCATCTTCGGTCCGGCGCAGGTCGATCAGCGGGACTTGCAGCGCCGCGACAAAATGATCGGGATAATAGCTACCGCTATGCGGCGAGGCCAGGATAACCGGCGCGGTGCCGGCTTCTCCAGGCAACACCTCGCAGGCCGCCAGGCTGGGGCGGCTTGGTCCAGAAACGAGG
>CBDUKI010000038.1:0-13066 GCA_965367765.1 uncultured Henriciella sp. | reverse complement strand
ATAAGTGTGCAGCACGTCCCAGGTGTCTTCAACCGCCGTATGACGGCGGCGGTTGGCTTCCCGACCCTGCGCCTGATCCGCCACCGGATTGGCAATTGGGCGCTGGACGGTCTGGCCCCGGGCGACTGGCGCGACGCCTAGCCCTTGGCCAGCCGGGCTTTTGTCCGGCCCTCATGCGCCATGGCGCTGGCCGGGTCATCGGGCCAATCATGCTTGGGGTAGCGCCCGCGCATGTCCTTGGCCATGTCGCGATAGCCACCGGCCCAGAAGCCGGGCAGGTCCTGCGTCGTCGCCACCGGTTTGCGACCGGGTGACAGCATCTGCACGGTCAGCGGCACGCGCCCGTTGGCAACACTGAGATGTTGCCTCGTGCCATATAATTCCTGGACCCGCGCCTCGATCAGCGGCGCGCGGTCATCCAGCCAGTCGATCGGGGCCTTGCGACCATTCGGCAGCGTCGCGCTCAACGGGGCCAGCTGGTCAAGCGAAGAGGCCTGCTGCCAGGGCAACAGCGTCTTCAGGCCATCTATGACCTGCCCGGCACTCGGCAGCTGGAACGGCTTGCTGGTCAGCGCCGGAGCCAGCCAGTCGGCGGCGGCTTCCTGTAAATGCTCGATGGTGAAGACCGGCCAGTCTTCGCCGAAAACATCGCGCAGAAGGCGGGTGCGGGCGATGAACTGGCGGACCAGCCCGTCTAGCCCGGTCGCAGCAAAGCCGGCCGCGCGAATATGGTCCAGAAATCCAGCGCGGGCGGTGGCTATATCCGGCTTTGGCAAGGGCGTTTCGGACAGGATGATGGCGCCGATGGCACGAACCCGGCGGGCCTTGAAACTCGCCGTGGCCGGATCGAATGCAGCTTCGTCGCGGGTCTCCATGTCGGCAAGGTCAAGCACGGTCTTTTCGTCAATCGCAGCGGCCAGGACGATCCGGCCACTGCGGGCCGCACCGACGAGGTCAACCACGATCAGCCAGTCAGACTTGATCAGCGGGCTTGTCTCATCAAGCTGGCCAGCGCGGCCGGAGGCGAGCAGATAGGCGTTTGATCCAGGGCTGCGCCGCCTCGCGATCTGGCCCGGCCAGGCCCGCGCCAGGATATGAGCCGGGTTGCCTGATGGCCGGACACCGTTCGACCAGGACCCGGCCTGTCGGCGGAGCGCCTGGGCCCGCGGCGAGGTTTCGCGCTCGAACCCGGCCAGGCGCACGGCCAGGTCATCGCTCTGTCCGCCAATGCCGCGTTCTCCAGCCAGGGCAGCAATACGGGCGGCCAGCGCCTTTTCGCCTGGCTCATCTGTACTGACGATCAGCGCACTCATCTGCGGCGGCATGGGCAGGCGGGACATTGCCTTGCCTTTGCTGGTAAGCTTGCCAGCCGCATCAATGGCACCAAGCTCACCAAGCATCCGGCGGGCACTTGCCACCCGGCCGGGTGGTGGCGGATCGAGCCAGGTCAGGCGGGCCGGGTCGCTCTCGCCCCATTCAGCCAGGGTCAGGACAAGGCCGGACAGGTCGGCAAGCTGTATTTCCGGGGTCGGCGCTGCGACGAGGCCACGGGTTTCAGCTTCGTCCCACAGCCGATAGCAGGTGCCAGGTCCAAGCCGTCCCGCCCGGCCGCGGCGCTGATCGACATTGGCCCGAGCTGCAGTGACGGTGACCAGACGCGAACTGTTGCCTTGGGCGTCAAATTCCGGGCGCCGTGCCTTGCCGCTATCGACCACTGTGCTGACCCCTTCAATGGTCAGGGCGCTTTCGGCGATATCGGTGGCCAGCACGATCTTGCGCGTGCCGGGGCCGGCGGGCTGAATCGCGCGGTCCTGCTCCTTCGGGGCCAAGGCACCATAAAGCGGGGCGATAACAACATCCGGCCCAAAGCACAGGCGCTCAGCCGTGCGGCGAATTTCACCGGCCCCGGGCAGGAAGGCGAGGATCGAGCCGTCGGTCTCGCGAACCGCGCGTTCGATGGCGCGGGCCATCTGGTCTTCCAGGCGCTCACGTGTCCGGCCAAGATAGCGCGTCTCGACAGGATATTGTCGCCCTTCGCTTTCAATGACAGGGGCATCAAGGCGATCAGCGAAGGCCTTCGTGTCCAGCGTTGCCGACATGGTCAGCAGGCACAGATCTTCACGCAGAGCCCCTTGAACCTCGAGGGCCAGTGCAAGCCCGATATCGCTGTTGAGCCCGCGCTCATGCACTTCATCAAAGATCACGGCGCTGACACCGGCCAACTCTGGATCGTTCAGCACGCGGCGGGTGAACAGGCCATCGGTTATCACCTCGATTCGGGTGCACCGTGACACTTTGCGCTCGATCCGTGTCGACAGGCCAACCTGACCGCCCAGGGCCTCGCCGATTGTTTCGGCCATGCGCAAAGCTGCCATCCGGGCTGCGATCCGCCTTGGCTCCAGGACAAGGATCTTTCCCGGCAGCGGGTCAAAGCCATCGATCAAGCCAGCCAGCGCCAAGGGGACGCGGGTCGTCTTGCCCGCCCCAGGCGGGGCAGCCAGCACCAGACGGCGCTTGTCTTTCAGAACGCAGCAAATCTCTGCGAGCAGGGGCTCGATCGGCAATTGGCTCATAATTACAGTCATGTCTTCACCCGCAAGGTTTCGCAATCGTGCAATTTCCACTACAGGCACTGAAACCGCTTGTGTGGAGTAGCGCATTGACTGACGCTGTAGAATTGTCCGTTGTGGTTCCGGTGCACAATGAAGCCGGCAATGTCACCGGCCTGATCGAGGAAATCGCTGCGGCGCTCGATGGCCGGGCCTTCGAGATGATTTTTGTCGATGACGCCTCCAGCGATGATACGCGTGCGGTCCTGGTCGAACTCAAGAGCCGGTTTCCGCGTCTGCGGGTTCTGTCTCATCGCCAGAATGCCGGCCAGTCACGGGCCATTCGCAGTGGCATTCAGTCTGCCCGCGCACCGGTTGTGGCAACCCTGGATGGCGACGGCCAGAACGATCCGGCTGACCTACCGGCCCTGTATCGCAGCCTGACCCGCGCCGAAGCCCCGGAAGGCCTGGCCATGGTGATGGGCCGACGGGCCGCGCGCAAGGACAGCGCGTGGAAGAAGTTTGGCAGTCATTTCGCCAATGCGATCCGCCGCCGCATGTTGCGCGATGATTGCGATGATAGCGGCTGCGGCATCAAGGCCATGCACCGCGCCAGCTATCTGTCGCTCCCTTATTTCGACCATATGCACCGCTACATGCCTGCGCTGATGCGCGCCGAGGGGTTTGGGGTCGAATTCCTGAATGTGAACCATCGACCGCGCGGGACCGGACAGTCCAACTATACCAATTTTGGGCGTCTGTGGGCTGCGCTGGCTGATCTGCGCGGTGTCATGTGGTTGATCCGGCGGCGGCGCAATCCGGGCGGGGCCGACGAATTGTAAGCGCCCTGGCCACCTGCAGTGGCATCGTTGCAGCTAAAACACGCCGTTAAGATTGATCTTGTAGTCAGGCGATGGTTCAGTTTGCATAATGCCGCAATGCGGTTAACTGAATCTCCAAGGTGTTGGCATGGCGTCTTTTCTTTTTCCGGCGGCCTCCGCTGCACGATTGGAGGAAAAGAGGGAGCGCGAAGCCGAGAGAAACGGCAAACGCCCAAAACGAAGGGGAAACTCAATGCGACTTCTGCTTAGCGCATTTCCACTATTCATCATCCCGGTCGGCATCTATTCGATGATCGCTCTGGTGACAGGTGGCCCGGTTCCGGCACCAGAAGGTGTCGAGGCCACAGCTCAGGTCTCACCAATGATGGGGATCCTGTCAGGCACATTCTTCTCCATCCCGATGATTGCCGGTGATGTGGTCTGGGTGATGACCAAGGGCGATGCCCTCTTACTCCTGTCCATCACCGTGCTGTTCATGGAAATCCTGAAGTCGACCAGCACAGGCACATCGACGATCATGAACCACGCCTTTTCAATGATCCTGTTCATCATCTGCCTGATGCTGTTCCTGCTGCATCCGAACTTCGCCACGTCCGTTTTCTTCATCGTCACCATTATGGCGCTGCTGGACGTACTGGCCGGTGTGGTTGTGACGATCGTCTCGGCCCGGCGCGATTTTGGTGTCGGCGAGGGGTTCGGTGGATAAATCGTGCGCGGCACGTCACATTTGTGCAAAAATTACCGTGCGGGCGCTTCACAGCGCCCGTTTCTGTTTTAGGGTGCGCGACACGTAGAACGAAAACAATGCCGGGGAGGCATCATGCAATCTGCACTGAACACCATCCAGAACATCGCTGGATTCATCTGGGGTGGGACCTGGGGAGATACCGTCGTCGTGCCGGGGGAAATCGGCCCGCTCGCTGTCGTGCTGCTCGGGCTCGGCCTCTACATGATGATCCGACTAGGCGGGCGACCGTTGCGCCGGTTCGTCCCAGCGCTTCGGGAAGTCTGGCAAGGACGAAAGGCGCAAGGCGACGATGGCGCCATCACGCCCTGGCAAGCCCTGTCCACGGCCCTGTCCGGCCAGGTCGGCACCGGTAACCTTGCCGGTGTCGCAACCGCGATCACCATGGGCGGGCCGGGTGCGATCTTCTGGATGTGGGTTGTTGCCCTGTTCGGCATGGCACTTGCCTTCTCGGAAAGCTCGCTCGCCATCAAGTACCGTGAGACCGATGAGTATGGCCGCATCAATGGCGGGCCGATGTATTATATCAAGAACGGCCTCGGCAAAAAGTGGATGTGGCTGGCCGTCATCTTCTGTATCGGCACAATCTTCTCGGCTGTCGCCACCGGTTCAATGATCCAGGCCAACTCGATTACCGAAGCGGCCCTCGAAACCGGATCTTCCGCCTTCGGCCTTGCCGTCCCGAACTGGGCTGTCGGCATCGTCCTGGCTGGCCTGGTCTTCGCCGTGATCATTGGCGGCATCAAGTCAATCGGCTCCTTTGCTGGCAAGGTCGTGCCGGTCATGGCAGCACTCTACGTGCTGATCGCGCTGATCGTCCTGATCGTAAATGCCCCGAAAGTGCCAGGCGCTTTCATGCAAATCATTGGATCGGCCTTTGGCTGGCAGGAAGCCGCAGGCGGGGCCGCCGGATATGGCGTCATGCAGGCGGTTCGCTACGGGATTTCACGCGGCCTGTTCTCCAACGAAGCGGGCCAGGGCTCGGCCCCGATTGCCCACGCTGCGGCCCAAACCAAGAACCCGGTCATGCAGGGTGAGATCGCGATGATCGGCGTTTTCATCGACACGATTGTGATCTGCACCATGACGGCCCTGGTTATCCTGACCGTCACCGGTGACTTCAAGAAGAACCCGGCACTGATGGCTGCCAATACTTGCGTGGCCGCCGGTATCGAAATGCCGATCAACCCTGACGCCAAAGATGAAGGAAAGTTCTCCGTAGCGGATCTGTTCCCATCTGCTTATGAGAACCGCCGTGCCGATACGATTGCAGCGGTTGGGCCATATGCTCAGTCATATCTCCTAAGCTGTCAGGCATCTGGCGTGGACGTCAGCCAGCAAGCCCTTGATGCGGCTGGCAATCCAGATGTGTTGATGGATGTCAATCACGCCTGGGAGACCGATGCGAACTCTGCGGCGATCACCACCCGCGCTTATGGTGCTGCCTTCCCAGGCGGTGAATTCGTGGTGCCGATTGCGCTGTTCTTCTTCGCCTTCACGACGATTATCGGCTGGTCGTATTATGGTGAGCAAGCGGTGACCTTCCTGATTGGCGAATGGGCAACCCACCCCTTCCGCTTCCTCTGGGTCTTCGTGGTCTTTGCCGGAGCCATGGCAACATCCATCACCGACTATCTCTGGCTGCTCGGTGACATCGCCAATGCCTCGATGGCCTTCCCGAACCTGATCGCCATCCTGGCACTGTCGGGCGTGGTGATCCAGCTGCACCGCTCCAACGGGGCCGGCGAAGACGGGCATGTCGTCGTTGACAAGTCTCACCACGAGACGAGCGACGACTAGTCAGGCTACAGGCCAGACCATTCGCGGGCGCCCCTGTTTCGGGGGCGCCCGTTTTTTGGACCGTGTTAACCGGGCCACCCATAAGATCAGGCATGTCTGATTCTGCACGCATTGAAGCCTTCCTGGAAATGATGTCGGTTGAACGCGGCGCGTCCCTGCATACGCTCGATGCCTATGGCCGCGACTTGCAGGATGCCTCGACCTTTCTTGGAAATCACCTGAATAAGGCCAGCCCGAAACAGCTCTCGGACTGGCTGCAATCGCTGTCGCGCCAAGGGTTTGCGGCGAGCACCCAGGCGCGAAAACTGTCGGCCATCAAACGCTATTTCCGTTTCCTGTTCGAAGAGGGCGACCGCAAGGATGACCCGACCTCGAAACTCGAAGGGCCAAGGACCCGCCGGGAGGTGCCAGATGTATTGTCGCGCGAGGAGATGGCCAGGCTGCTGGAAGCCTGTCGCGAGGATGTGCGCCTGACCTGCCTTGTCGAGCTGCTGTATGGGGCCGGGCTACGGGTCAGCGAGCTGGTCTCGCTCACCATGGGCAGCCTGCCACGCAAGCGTCTCGGGCGCTGGGACACACGAGAGATCATCATTCGCGGCAAAGGCGGCAAGGAACGGCTCTGCCCGCTCGGCCTGCCGGCCCTGAAAGCCCTGAACGCCTGGCTCGGCGCGCGCGAGGCAGCCCTGCCGGAAGGGTCTCTCGCGCGCGGGCGCGCAGAAAGTTTTGTCTTTCCCTCACGCGGCAAGACCGGGCACCTGACCCGGCGACGCCTTGGCCAGATGCTTGAAACCCTGGCGCTGAAAGCCGGGCTGGAGCCATCCCGGGTTCACCCGCATGCCCTGCGCCATGCCTATGCCACGCACCTGCTCCAGGGCGGGGCTGATCTGCGCAGCGTCCAGACCCTGCTTGGCCATGCCGATATCTCGACCACACAGATCTATACGCACGTTCTGACCGATGAGCTGGCAGAGCTTCTCGAGACCTCTCACCCGTTGGCGAATTGACCTCGGGCTCAAGCGGCGTATGTTGCGCCGCACAAGTGGAGGAGCCGGATCATGAGCCAGAAAACACCAAGAGATTTCTTCAAACCGCTCGCCATTGGCGCCCCTGCCCCGATGCGCGACCTGCCTGTGCGCCTGGAGCGCATGATCCATTTCGTCCCGCCGCATATCGACAAGGTCCGCGCCAAGGTGCCGGGCATGGCCGACCAGGCGGATGTCATCCTCGCCAACCTGGAAGACGCCATTCCCTCTGACGCCAAGGAGGCGGCACGTGCCGGGGCGATCGAAATGGCAGGAATGCTGGACTGGCAGGCCAAGGGCACCGGCTTCTGGAGCCGCGTCAATCCGCTGAACTCGCCATGGTTCCAGGACGATGTCTCCGAACTGGTCCTCAAGGCAGGTCAACAACTCGACGTGATCATGCTGCCCAAGGTCGAAGGCCCCTGGGACATCCACTTCGCCGACCAGTATGTGGCCCAATTAGAGGCAAAGGCCGGCCTGACCCGTCCGATCCTGTTCCATGCCATCCTTGAAACCGCCCAGGGGGTCTCGCTGGTCGAAGAGATTGCGCTGGCCTCGCCGCGCATGCAGGGGATCTCGCTCGGCCCGGCAGACCTTGCCGCTGACCGCAAGATGAAGACAACGCGGGTCGGTGGTGGCCACCCCTTCTACCGGGTGATTGAAGACCCGAAAGAAGACGGTTCGACCCGCGCCAATGCGCAGCAGGACCCATGGCACTATACAATCGCGCGCATGGTCGATGCCTGTCGGCGCGCCGGGATCAACGCGTTCTACGGCCCGTTCGGCGATATTGCCGACCTGGAGGCCTGTGAGCAGCAATTCCGCAACGCCTTCCTGCTTGGTTGTTCCGGCACCTGGTCGCTGCATCCCAACCAGATCGCGATCGCTAAATCCGTGTTCAGCCCGGACCCGGACGAAGTGAAATTCGCCCGCAAGATCCTCGCCGCCATGCCGGACGGCACTGGCGTCGCCATGATTGACGGCAAAATGCAGGACGATGCCACCTGGAAACAGGCCAAGGTGATCAGCGACCTTGCTGACCTTGTTGCCACCAAGGACCCGGACCTGGCCGCGGCCTATGCCAGCTGACCCAACGTCCATATAGACATTCCTGGCCGGTTCGCAGAGACTTCCCAATACTATCAGGAGGAAGACCGATCATGAGTGTTGCAACAACCGGATACCAGCCCAATCTCCAGCGCTGGTTCGACTGGATTCTGGGCGATCACAAGCCCGAGAACCTCTATGAGATGCTGCACGAGGCCGTCGAGTTCAAAAGCCCGGTTGTGTTTACGCCGCAAAAAGGTCGTGACCTCACATTCGCCTATCTGACAGCCGCCGGAAACACGCTTGGCGGGGACACGTTCAAATACACCCGTGTGTTCGATTGCGGCGACAAGGCGGTGCTCGAATTCGAAACCGAAATGGATGGAAAATACGTCAACGGGATCGACATGATCGAATGGGACGAGGATGGAAAGATTACTGATTTCAAGGTCATGGTCCGCCCCCTCCAGGCGATCCAGACGGTTCATGCCGCCATGGGGGCAATGCTTGCCAAGATGAAGGGACAGGTCGCATAGTCCCTCTATGAACGACCTGATTCCCACGCTCACGACCGAGCGCCTCTGCCTGCGAGCCCCGCTTCCAGCAGACCTGGATGCCCTGAGCGCCATCCGCGCGGATGAGCGGGTGGGCCGGACCGTTGGCGGCACACGTACCCGCCAGGAAGTCTGGTTCACGATCCTCAGGGCCTATGGTCTCTGGCACCTGTTCGGGTTTGGCTACTGGAGCGTATGCCTGCGAGACACAGGTGACGTCGTCGGAGAGGTTGGCTTTGCCGATTTCAAGCGTGCCCTGGAGCCCGACATATCCGGCACGCCTGAAGCCGGCTGGATCATCGCGAATGCTCATTGGGGCCAGGGCTTTGCCAGTGAAGCTGTCGTCCGCGCGCATGCCTGGCTCGACCAGCATCATGCCGGGCGTTCGACCTGCATCATCAATCCTGATAATGTCGCTTCAATCAAAGTTGCGAAACGCGTTGGCTATCATCAGTTTTGTGAAACCCGTTTGGGTGACAGCGAGATCTTGATGTTCGAGCGGAATTCGCCAAACACAGAAAATCGCTAGCAGACAGCACCAAGCAAGGGTATTCAGGCAGTATGGTTATGACATATCTCGATTTCGAAAAGCCGCTGGCAGAACTTGAAACCAAGATCGCCGAACTGGAAACCGTTGCACGCCAGGAAGGCGGGCCGCAAATATCTGACGAACTGAAACGTCTGAAAGCCAAAGCCGCAAAACAGCTCAAGGACACCTATTCCGACCTCACCCCGTGGCGCAAGACACAGGTCGCCCGCCATCCCGAACGCCCACACTTCACCGATTATGTCGAGGGCCTGTTCGAAGATTTCGAGGAACTCGCGGGTGATCGCGTTTACGGAAACGATGAAGCCATCATTGGCGGCCTCGCCCGCTTCAAGGGCCAGTCCGTGGTTGTTATGGGGCATGAAAAAGGCCGCACGACAGAAAGCCGAATTCGCCATAATTTCGGTATGGCCCACCCTGAGGGATACCGCAAAACGGTGCGGTTGATGGATTTGGCGGAACGGTTCGGGTTGCCGGTGATCACGATGCCGGATACGTCCGGGGCTTATCCGGGAAAGGCCGGGGAAGAACGCGGCCAGGCCGAGGCGATTGCGCGCGGCACTGAGCGCTGTCTGACCCTGAACGTACCGCTGATCACGCTGATCATCGGGGAAGGCATGTCGGGCGGCGCGATTGCGATTGCCGCCGCCAACAAGGTGCTGATGATGGAGCATGCCATCTATTCGGTGATCTCGCCAGAAGGCTGCGCGTCCATCCTCTATCGCGATGCGGCCAAGGCCCGGGATGCCGCAGAGGCCATGAAGATCACGGCCAAGGACCTGCAGAAACTGAAAGTCATCGACACCGTGGTCAAAGAGCCGGTCGGCGGCGCCCACCGTGACCCGCAAAAGGCCATCGCAGCGGCTGGAAAGGCCATCGACAAGGCCTTGCAGGAGCTGATGAAACTAACCCCGCACGAGCTGAAACAGCAACGCCGCGAACGCTTCTATGCGATCGGGCGCGAGGGCCTCAACTAGTCCGATTATGGTGTGGATCAAGGGGGGGATCGGGCGTGGATTGACGCCCGAAACCAGGCCGATCAACCTATGATCAGGCTATGAAGCCGCCCTGAAGCAGGCTTGATCAACCTATGAAGCAGACCCGAAACGGGCGCTCTGAAAGCCGGGGCCGCAGCCAGCCTGCGTGATCGGCCTGCCCGCCGGTTTGGCCTTTGGCGTCAGCCGCCGCGACAAATAAAAAGGGCGACCAGATGGTCGCCCTTTTCAATGAGGTTGAGGGTCAGACTAACCGAAACGCTTGGTCAGGCTGATCTTCCAGGTACGACCGAACGGATTGTGTGTGTACGGATCGTAGTTCAGGTCGAATGCGGCAAATGGTGGATCTTCGTCGGTGACGTTGACCACTGACAGACCGAGATCGAGTTCCCATGGCGACTGCCAGTTATAGAACAGGTCGAACGTGGTCTGAGAGTCGATCTTGTCAGAGCCATTGCCGGTAATGTCACCGCGCTCATCGTCATAGGAGTCGATGTGGCGCATGACACCGCGGAAATTGTGGTCGCCGATCGCATAGTTGGCGGTCACATTGGCTTTCCACTGTGGCAGTGAGCGAGAGAAGTTAGACCGGTTGAACTGGCCGACACGGTCGCCACCTGAGATGATCGTGCCTTCAATGTCGAGGTCATCCACATCATACTCGATGATATAGGTTGCATCGAGACCGAGGCTCAGCTCAGAATTATTGGCCAGATCCCAGACATTTTCCATGCGCACATCAACACCAGAAGTCTTGATATCCGGTCCGTTGATGATGCCGGTATCAACGCGGGAGAGGTTGCCCCCGACGGTGCCGCCACCATTGAATGGATCACCACCGTCAAATTCAACGCGGCTGACAATGTCGGCCAGGTTGTTTGCATCGACAGGACGTGTCTCAGCTGCCGCCAGATCGACTTCGGCTTGGATAGACGCCAGCGCCGCGGCTACAATTGTGGACTGCTCTTCAACGATGATCGGATCAGAGAAATCGAAATTGTAATAGTCGATAGATGCGGTGAAATTGTCCTTCTCGAACAGGGCACCGACATTGAAGCTGAAAGCTGATTCTGGTGCCAGGTTCGGGTTACCGGACTGGTCAACCGCCTTGAAGGCATTGGCTGGCGCCACGAACTGAAGCGTCGTTGCCACACCAGACAGCTGGTTCAGCGTTGGTCCACGGAACGAGGTCTGGGCCGATCCGCGCAGCGAGAAGTTGTCGCTGATCGTCCATTTCGCCGCCACTTTCGGGTCGAATGTCGAGCCAACCTCGCCACCATAATCCTCGTAACGGGTCGCAACCTGAATATCGAGATTATCGAAGAGCGGAATCTGCAACTCGCCGAAGAGGGCATAAATGGTCTGGTCTTCATCGGTGGCATTGGTGCCTGCGAGGAAGGAGAACGGACCATTGCCCAGAGGACCAGGCGTGACCGCCAGATCGGTCACCGTGTTTGGCACCACTTCAAAGCTTTCCCGGCGAACCTGGAAGCCAGCGGCCCAACCAACAGAACCACCAGAGGCCTGGACATTGGACTGACCTGAGAACACGCCGTCAAGCACGAGCAGGTCTGTGGTCACTTCCGTACCAACACCATCGGTCAGCCAATCGGCCAGCGCCGCAGAGTTTTCAAGCCCTGAGACATAGCCCGGGTTGGCCGCGCCGGTCACACCGCTTGTGGCAACGCCGTTTGAGAATGGGTTGTACCATTCACAACCGCCTTGTCCTGCCACAGCCCCAGCTGGAACCGCCCCGGTGATCGGGTCGGCACAGATGCCGAAACCGTTCAATGCAGCGCTCAGGCCGGCAATGTAGGTGTCGTTGGTAATGCGCATGCCTTCCGTGCGAGAATATGACAGAGCAAAGTCATAATTCACATCGTTCGACATGGTGCCGTTATAGGCTGCAGACCCGGCAATGGTCTCATACTCACGCTCGCCTTCCTGTGCACCGCCGGTGCCCGGGAAACCGCCCCAGCCGAAAGACCGGCCGATGAAGAGCAGTGGCGCGCCGGTGAAAGCACCTGGGTTATCTGCCTGGTATTGCAGGTAACCTGGGTGTGTTGATGGCACGACCTGGGTCAACAGGGCTTGCGGTGGATAAGATGGTGATGTTTTCCATTCCGGGACTTCAATCTTGGAGTAGAGCAATTCCAAGTGCAGATCGCCGCCATTCAGCTCGCGATTATACTCCGTGAAGACTTTCAGCTGCTCTTCTTCTTCCACCAGGTTATCATACTGGGTGAATTGGAAACGACAGAACGGTGCGAGCGTCCCACCCAAGGCCAGACATCCAGCGTTGTCTCCAACAGCGGCACCGTTGCCCAAGTCAACAAAATAACCTGGGTTAGAGAGTGAAGACCAGCCACCGACTGGGTTGTCGGCAAAAGAGGAAATCGCCCAGTCTTTTTCGGTCAGACCAACTTCAGAACGGTTCTGATATTCAACCGTGGTGACCCAGTTGAAGCCGTCGCCCTGCAGGCCATAGGCACCTGAAATACGATATTCGCCGTCTGAACCATCAAATTGAGAATAATCACCGGAGATCTCGAACCCGTCGAGATCATCACGGGTGATGAAGTTCACAACACCGGCAATCGCGTCAGAGCCGTAAATCGCGGCTGCGCCGTCTTTCAGCACTTCCAGGCGGCCGATTGCAGCTGACGGAATGTTGTTGGTGTTCACAAACAGCTGTGCCTGCTCACCAATACCGTATGGCGAGAATGTCTGACGACGACCGTTGAGCAGAACCAGGGTCCGGGCTGGCCCGAGACCACGCAGGTTGACGTTTGACGTGCCTTCCAGGCCGTTTGACGCAAACTGGTTGGTCTGACCATCGGTACCGGATGATGGCCCGAGGTTCTTGATCAGGTCCGTGACGGTTGGATTACCTTCCAGCTTCAGGTCCTGGGCGGTTAGTACGTCCACCGGCAGGGCTGCATCTTCTGGTGTACCGGCAATAGCC
>CBDUKI010000037.1:0-13400 GCA_965367765.1 uncultured Henriciella sp. | reverse complement strand
TTGTCAGGGTGGACTTTGGTCAATTCGCGGGCAAACACGCCGCCGAGGCTCCAGCCGACGATCGAGACTTTCTGTTCGGTCTGCTCATGCACGCTGGACAACAGGCTCAACATTTCGCTCTCGCGCTCGGAATCGAAGCGGACATTGTAGCCAAGATTCCAGCCATAGGACTGGTAGCCAAGATCATCGAGCAGGTTGCGCATCGGGCGGGTCGAGCGGTCACTGGCCATGAAGCCGGGCAAGACAAGCACCGGATGCCCGTCACCTTTGGGCAGCCGCTTGAGGACGTTCCGCAAGACGCTGAAGGACGCAAATTCAAGCGCCGCACGCCATTCGGTAAGGGTCCAGAATAGGTGCGGGGGTTTTGCAACAACGGTTGTGTCTGCCATATCCTGCCTCCTGATGACCGATTTGTTTCGGTTCTTTTATGTAGGGATGCGACGTAACGCGCGCCATGGCAAGGCCCGATTTACCCCGCCCCGCGCCGTATGGCAGGGCTGTCATGGATGTGGATTGGGCGCACGCGAACTGCTGCGCTGCCTGCAGGTCAGCGCGAAACAACCGTCGCGAAGGGCCTATTTCGCCGGAACAGCCTTATTTGCTGCTGGTTTGCGCCGAGCGGTACTTGTCGTGCCTTTCGGCTTTGCGGCGGTCTTGCGGCGGGTTGTGCTTGTCTTGCGCGTGGTGGCCGGCTTTTTCGCCGGGGCCGGGCGCAGGCCAGCGGCCTTGGCCATCTCCTCGAAAGCCTCTTTCAGGCACTGATCGTAGAATTCCGGGTCCGGCATCATCTCACGGCAGGCGATGAAGCCAATCGTGGCCTGGTCAACATAGCTCTGCACGACATGGCCGAGGCCAACGCCATCAACCAGGCACAGCATGCCATGCATCGAGACCATCTTGGCACCGGCCGAATAGATCGGCACCGGCGGGCCAGGGACATTGGTGACCACGGTATTGACCACTGGCTTGACCCGGTTGGCGAGGCCAAGGCGGGTATAGAGCTGGGCCCCCAGCGCCATGAACAGTGCGGGCGAGGATTTCGACACTTCGGTCATCTGGCGCGCGCCGAGCGCATTGGTCATCGCCTTGGAGCGGCTGGTTTCGGCAAACACATAGGCCATGCGCTCGACCGGGTCGGCGATATGGCTGCCGAGCGGGGCAACCATCGCGGCGACCTGGTTGCCCATGGCGCCTTTCTCGTCTTCGGCGCGTACCGAAATCGGGGCCATAGCCGTCAGGCTCGCCTCGGGCAGTTCGCCATGGGCCGACAGGTATTTGTGCAGGCCGCCGCCAATGATGGACAGCATGACATCGTTGACCTTGGCCCCTTCCGCCAGCACGCGCATCGCCTTGACCTCGGCAAGCGGAAACTCGACCCCGCCGAACACGCGGTGTGGCGAGACCTTGCGGTTGAAACGGGTCTTCGGCGTTCGGATTGCGGATTTGACGTCGAATTCACCCTTCACCATGCCCTTCGCGGCGCGGTAGAGGCCGGGAACGGAGCGCCCGGCGACGCCAATCTGACGCACCGGATTGATCCAGGCGCGAACATAGCCCTTGGCAAACAGACCAAGCCGTTTGGGTGGCTTGTCGGGCGTCCATGTATCGGGCTGGTTGGGCGGGGTGAGGCTGGGGCTGGCCGTGTGCAGGGCATTGATCAGGTCGATGCCGGACATGCCGTCAATCGCGGCATGGTGCACCTTGGTAACCACGGCGTAGGAGCCCTTGGGAATGCCAGGCACATTGTCGAGCCCTTCCACCACGGTGAACTCCCATGGCGGGCGCTTCAGGTCGAGCGGGCGGGCGAAGATCCGCGCGGCCTGGATGCAGAGCTGGCGCCAATCGCCCGGCTTGGGCAGGGCAATGTGGCGGACATGGTATTCGAGGTCGAAATCGGCATCCTCTATCCAGTAAGGATAGTCGACGTTCAGGGGCACCTTGACCAGTTTCTGGCGCATTGTCTTGGACAGTTGCATGCGCTCTGAATAGAAGCGCAGAATGTCCTTGAAGCGCACGAAGCCGCCTGGTGCGGTAGATGGATCATAGATCAGCACCGAGCCGATATGCATGGGTGCATTCGGCTGCTCCATTGCCACGAACGAGGCGTCCATCCCCTGTAATTGTTCCATCTTTTCCTCCCGACTGCCCTGGGTCTTGAAGGTGCCTTGCATAGGTAACCCGCCCCGGCTTTTTTACGATACTGCGATATCTGGCCGGTTTTGGCGAGTCTGCGCCCGCCAGGCGTGGGGCGGTCTTGATTGACAGCCATCTCGGCGCCTCACTAATCTGCGCCCTGGGAGGAGTAATCATGAACAATATTCGAACCCTTATGCTCAGCACGATAGCCCTGGCTCTCGCGGGCGGATGCGCCATGTCAGAAACGGCAGCGGCCCCAACGGATAGGCATGACGACGATCATGACCGCAGCGCCATTGTCCTTGATGGCGGCGAGGGAGCCAGGGTCGAGTTTCCTTTGCATGCGACCTGGCGCCTGGCTGATGCGGCCAGCAATGAAGCCGGCATGAGCTTTTTCGAAATCGGGATTGCGGCTGGCGCAGCCGGTGCGCCACCACATCGCCACACCGCTGAGGATGAGTTCTTCTATGTCCGCAAAGGCGCGGTGACCTTCATGGCCGATGGTGCACGCCGAACAATCGGTGAGGGCGGCTTCGTGCTGCTGCCGCGCAATGGCTGGCACGCTCTGTGGAACACGGGCGAGGAGGATGCGATCCTTCTGGTTGGCACCTCGAAGGGCAATTTCGATGACTTTTTCGATGCCGTGGCCATGCAGGTGCAGGCCGAGAATGCCAGTACGCCAGACGCGGTCGGTGCGATTGTCGGCCGGTTGGGCGCTGAACGCGGCATCATCATTGACATGTCACTCGTGCCATCCGATGTCGCCGCGCTCTACGGTCTGCCGCAATAGGCGAGACCGGGGCTAAACCAGCAAGTCATGACCGGTATTCTTGTCGTCGGCCCGGCGCCAGGCAAGGTAGGAATAGGTGATGCTGGCAAGGAATGTTCCGCCCAATGTGACGAGCAGCATGATCAGGAGCTGCGGCCCGGACAAGGTGAACGCGCCGATCAGGCAGACGAAGCCAGCCAGGATGAAGGCGCGCCCGGCGAAGCGGTGCGTACGTTCCCACACATACGCGCTGGACAAGGTCCATGGCGTGCGGATGCCAAGGAAGAAGTTCTGGCGGGTCTTGGGCAGGAAATTGCCCTGGACAATGAACAAAATTCCGGTGGCGGCGATGATGAAGCGGACAAACTCGTTTGAGCTGGTCTCGCCCTGAATGGAGCGTAGCATCAGCATCGAGACGCCCGCAGATATGGCTAGCAGGAGCAGCATGACCGCCAGCCAGACCGTGACATAGGCCTTGCGGCTTTTGTGCAGGTTCTGTTGCATCGGCTCCAGCGAAGGGGCAAGCGCCAGCACCAGCGTCGTGAACGCCGCCACGCCAGGTAATATCCACATGATGATTTGCGCTTCGCCTTTGCCAGCCCAGCGATCTGGCTGGCCATCAAGGCCCCAATGCACCGGGATGTTCTCTGCCGGGAGTTGCCCCACCGTCCAGAGCGTGATCGCGATCATCGCGGTGATGACGGCGCTGGATACGATAAGTCCTGTACGGATCATTCTGCGGCCTCCTTGAATTCATCATCGCCATTGTCCCGACCGATCAACTCCATGAGGGAGGTGACCGCATCTTCCATGACGCTTGTGTTTGCGCGGTAGATTATCGATGTGCCCTGACGTTCAGCGGTGATCAGCTCTGCCTCTTTCAAGACATTCAGGTGCCGCGTGACGGTCGGCCAGGTCGCCTCAAATGCCTCGGCCAGTTCGCCAGACGTCTTCGGGCCTTGCCGAAGCAAGGAGAGAACCTGCCGACGCAAGGGGTGACCCAGAGCTTTGAAGACTTCAATTGCCATAATTGCTAATTAGCATAATTAGAAATTAAGAGTCAAGCTGTGATGGATATGCCCGCAAAACCTGCTAGGGTCAGACCAGTGGGGGAAGGGACAAATATGCCAAGACCAGAAAAGGTTCTCGATAAGCGCATGGCCAACGCCTTGTTCAAAGACATTGATGTGAACCGACTGGGCAAGCTGATGCTGGGCTTTGATGGCAGGGTGTCACTGGCCCTTTCGAGGAAGCTGGTTGGGGGTATCTGGGTTGGGGGAAATGCCTATCTCACCCCAACGCGGCTTGAATTCGAGCCAAATGGGCTGAACAAGATGTTCCACAAGAACGCAGAGGCTTTGCGGGTGGTGATCGACCTGCGCGAGCTACAGCCGGTGACGCGCCGCTTCGGCGTCGGCACCAAGATCATTGATCTGAAAACCCAGGATATGACCATGTCCCTGCGGTGCCTGAATTCGGCCCGCTTTGCCGACGCGATCGAGAATGCGCGCATCAACCTGGATACATAGCAGAGAAGATTGACCATGCTGGACCCCACCAACCTTCAGACTTCCTTTGACCGGGTGAGCGAGTACTGGTCACCAAAGGTCATCGGGCAGGTCAACGGCCAGTTGCTAAAGGTTGCCAAGCTGAAAGGCGCCTTCGTCTGGCACGCGCATGATGATGAAGATGAGCTGTTCTTTATAGTCCGCGGGGCGTTACGCATGGAATTCGAGGACCGCACCGTTGACTTGGGTGAAGGCGACTTTCTGACCGTACCAAAGGGGGTGCGCCATAATCCTGTAGCAGAGGAAGAGTGCTGGGTGCTGCTGATTGAACCGGCCTCGACCAGGCATACTGGCGACGTTCAGACCCCGATGACCCGCAGCCTGGATGAGCAGATGTCCTGACAATTCTGCGGCTCCGGTGAACACTGAGCATAGCCAAACGCTGCAAGCGCGTGTATGGCGCGCGCAAACAGTTTTGCGCCGAAAGCCCTCCCGACATGACCGAGCCAACTTCGCTTCGCAACATCGCGATCATCGCCCACGTGGACCATGGCAAGACAACCCTGGTTGACTGTTTGCTGAAACAGTCCGGCACCTTCCGCGAAAACGAGGCTACGGCCGAGCGGATGATGGATTCCAATGACCTGGAAAAAGAGCGCGGCATCACCATTCTCGCCAAGACGACCAGTGTCGTCTGGGGCGATACGCGGATCAATATCGTTGATACGCCCGGCCACGCCGACTTTGGCGGCGAAGTCGAGCGTATCCTGTCCATGGTGGACGGCGCGATCGTGCTGGTCGATGCCGCCGAAGGGCCGATGCCTCAGACCAAGTTCGTGGTCTCCAAGGCGCTCAAGATTGGCCTCAAACCGATTGTGGCGATCAACAAGATCGATAAGCCGGAAAGTCGCCCGGACGAGGTGATCACGGAAGTGTTCGATCTGTTTGCCGCGCTCGATGCTGATGACGAACAGCTCGACTTCCCGATCCTCTATGGCTCGGCCAAGAATAACTGGATGTCAGAGCAATACGAAAACCCGACGACGAATATGGACGAACTGTTCGACCTGGTGGTGCGCCATGTGCCCGAGCCAAAGGTCGAGGAAGGCCCATTCCGAATGCTGGCCACGACGATTTCCTCGGACAATTTCCTTGGCCGGATCCTGACCGGGCGAATTTCATCGGGCACGGTGAAGCCGAACCAGAGCGTCAAGGTCCTTGCCCGCGACGGCACCGTGGTCGAGCAGGGCCGGGTGTCCAAAGTCCTGGCCTTCCGCGGCCTGCAGCGCGAGCCGATCGAAGTGGGTGAGGCCGGTGACATCGTGTCTATTTCCGGTCTGACCAAGGCCAATGTGGCCGACACGTTTGTCGATCCGAGCGTTGATGAACCGATTGCGGCCCAGCCGATTGATCCGCCAACCCTGTCGATGACGTTCCGCGTCAACGATTCCCCTCTGGCGGGAACTGAGGGCGATAAAGTCACCTCACGGGTGATCTGGGACCGGCTACAGAAAGAGGCCGAAGGCAATGTCGCGCTGAAGGTTGAGCGCTCGACCGATGCCGAGGCCTTCGTTGTTTCGGGACGTGGTGAGCTGCAACTGGCCGTGCTGATCGAGACGATGCGCCGCGAAGGCTTCGAGCTTGGCGTCTCACGTCCGCAAGTGCTGATGAAGCAGGGCGATGATGGCGAGAAGCTGGAGCCGATCGAGGAAGTCGTGATCGATGTCGATGACGAGTTTTCCGGTGCGGTGGTACAGAAACTGGCCGAGCGCAAGGCCGAGATGGTTGAGATGAAACCGTCAGGCATCGGGCGGACACGCATGGTTTTCCACGCTCCGACACGTGGCCTCATCGGTTATCAGGGCGAGCTGATGTCAGACACACGCGGCACCGGCATCATGAACCGGATCTTCCTGGAATACGCGCCGCACAAGGGCAAGATCCAGGGCCGGCGCACCGGGACCTTGATTGCCATGGACAAGGGCGAGGCGGTGGCTTTCGCGCTGTGGAACCTGGAAGATCGCGGGCCGATGATGATCCACCCCGGCGACAAGGTCTACCAGGGCATGATCATTGGCGAACATACCCGCGACAATGACCTTGAGGTCAATGTCCTGAAAGGCAAGAAGCTGACCAATGTTCGCGCCAGCGGAACCGATGAGGCCGTGCGCCTGACCCCGCCACTACAGATGACGCTGGAAAAATCGCTGGCCTATATTGCCGACGATGAACTGGTCGAGGTGACCCCGCAGAACATTCGCCTGCGCAAGGTCTTCCTGGACCCACACGAACGCAAACGCGCGGCCAAGCAGGCCGGCTAGTCAGCGCCCGTGTGAGCAGGGGAAGCTAGTCGTACCACTGGCCGGTGCCCTGGGCACCGCCATCCCCGGCCTGAATGATCAGGTTGAAGCCGCCGCTGCGGCCTTCAAGCTCGCCTGACGTGCCGTACAGGCCGCCGACACAGGTCATCCGACCACTCTCGTCACTCATCGGATTGCAGCCCATGATTGAGGTCCAGCCGCCCATTGCACCGGACCCGTCGCACAGGCCGTGCATGGCGAAGATTGTATCGTTCGGTGGCTGGGACATGGACAGGCAGCTGGCTGTGGTGGTGTCTACCGTGCCATCAGCAAAGGTAACGGTGCCTTCGCTCGTCCAGGTTGAGCCGCCAGGGCCAGTGCCTGGGGCCATGCCGATTTGTGTCTGGTCACTGCTGGTGGTTGTGAATGTAAAAGTCTGTGCAGCCGCGACGCTGGACAGCCCGATCAGGGCCAGCACGATGACGGCCCAGCGGATTGCTTTCTTGGTCATGAGTATCCTCCTCCGATCACCAAGGGGACGGTGCGTTCAAAGGGCGCTCATTTGTCGAATTGGGTGTCCTTTGGACGCGGCGCATATACCATCAAACGCCACTTTACGCAACGTAAGGCTCCGGCAGGGCGAGGCCGGGCCGGGGCCGGGCCGGCAATTTCGGTGCGCCCGGGTCTTCAATATTCACATCATCGTGACTAGCTATAACCCATGAAACTCTTGTCACATCCCGGGGCCGGATGGAGCATTCGGCGCGCCCGCGCGTCGGACCGCCTGGACATCGAAGCCGTTTTCCTGCGTTGCCTGGCGGATTTTGAGTGGCGGGCAACACCGCGCATGGAATTGTTGCGGATGCGCCGGACAATCCTGGCCTGTGACGTGATCGTGGCGGAAGAGGCAGGGGCCGGCCTGATCGGCTTTGCCTCGGTGGAAATTCACAATGCCTATATCCCGCACCTGTTCGTGGATGCAGACTGGCGGCTATGCGGCGTCGGTTCCGGCCTGCTGGAAGTGTCGCGCGATCTTGCCGGGCAACCCTTGCGTCTGGACGTGGACACCGAAAACATCGCTGCGCAGGCGGCCTATCTTGCCATGGGCTGGACCGTGGCCTCGCCAGCGGGCGGGCGTCAGGGTGACCAGATCAGGCTGATCGGCCCCTGACGCCGCACGCAGACTAGTCTTCGCTCACTTCGTCGCTGTCAGCCTTGGCCGGATCGAACTTGGCGAACCAGCCCATGATATTGTCGGTCTTGGCAATCAGACGGCTGGGCCGGGCCGCGATATAGTGCGACGATCCGGGAACACGAATGAGGGCGGTTTCGATCTGGCGTTGCTTCAGCGCGGTGTAGAACTGCTCCGCCTCCCAGGCCGGGGTGCGGAAGTCTTCCTCACCGACCATCATCAGGGTTGGCGTGACGACCTGGTCGACATAGCGGATCGGTGACAGGCGCAGGAAGGCCTCCGGATCAGCCCATGGTTCGGCCCCGATCCAGTACTTCTTCACAAAGACACCAATATCGGCGGCCAGGGCCATGGTCATCCAGTTGATCACCGGCTTGATCGAGGCGGCGGCTGCAAACCGGTCCGTCCGGGTGACGATCCAGGCGGTCAGAATGCCGCCGCCAGAGCCACCGGTGACGAACAGGCGTTCCGGGTCGACATAATCGCGCGCCACCAGCTCATCGACAACGCTCATCAGGTCATCATAGTCATAGCCGGGATAGGCCTTGTCGATCTCCTGGGCGAAGGCTTCGCCATAGCCGGTCGAGCCGCGAGGATTGGCGTAGACGGTGACATAGCCCTCTGCTGCATAGCGCTGGATCTCGCTGGAGAAGAACGGGCTGTACATCGTGTTTGGCCCGCCATGGATTTCCAGGATCATCGGAAAGGAGCCATCGGCCGTGAAGCCAGGTGGCAGGGCGACCCAGGCCTCGATTTCCAAGCCGTCATGCGAGGATGGCACGTGGATCTCCTCGATCGTGGCAAGGTCGAGATAGGGCAGGATGTCGCCATTCAGGTCTGTCAGCCTGTTGGTCTCGATCCGTGGGCCGGCAATCTCGACATCGGCGGGCCGGTCACTGGCCCCGGCCGTATAGGCGAAGACCGGGCGGCGGGTGTTTGACACAGAGAAGGAGCCAGAAGCATAAGGCCGGGTCACGCTCGTGCCGCCCATGCCGCTGACCATGGTCTCGACGCTGGAATTCATGGCGACGGAAATCACGTCAATCGTTCCGGCATTCTCGGTCTGGGCGTAGATTTTCTTGCTGTCCGGCGCCCAGACAAGGGGGCCGAAACTGCGATCCAGATCAGCCGCAAGCTGGCGGACGTTCTGGCCATCACGATCCATCACGTAGAGCCGTGACTGGGTGTAGGATTTGATCTCGTCGTCGAAGCCGAGATAGGCGATGGTCTGCCCGTCCGGCGACACGGCGGGGTTGAAGTCGGGGCCATTGCGCGAGGTCAGGACGGTGCGCGAGCGATCAGACAGGTCAATGGCGTAGATTTCAGCTTCGAGCGGGTCGAGATCACGGTCCTCGGCCTCGTTGCCAACGGCCAGAAGGGTCTGGTTGTCGAGCCATTCCGGCGAGGTGAAATCGGCTTCGCCCTCGGTGATCTGGCGCGGCGTGCCGCCATCCGCTGACAGGGTGAAGATATGGGTCGCCCCTTCCTTGAGATAGCCTTGGCCATCGAACCGGAAGGTCAGGTCATCAAACACCTTGACCGGGTCTGACCATTTGGCGCCTTCTGGCGCGGCGATTGGTGTGGCGAAACTCGGCGCCTTGCCGGGATCGAACATGGTAAAGGCAATCGTCTGGCCGTCGGGCGACCAGGTCGCCCCGCCTGCGCCATAGTCGAGCTGCGCGAGCGAATAGCTGTCGCCGCTATCGATATAAAGGACGCGCAGTTCCGGCTTGCCATTGGCAGACGTATTGTAGAGCAGGCGGCTGCCATCGGGCGACCAGCGCGGCGCCCCGGCGGATGCCCCGCCGGTAACGAGTGGTCTGTGCGTCCCCGACTTGATGTCGATCACCCAGAGGTCGCCGCGATCCATATCAGCCATCCGGTCCATGGAATGGCGGACATAGACAATCGTCTTGCCGTCTGGCGAGATTTGCGGGTCACCGGCATATTCAATGTCGAAGACGCGCTCGGCTGTGAAGCGGTTGAAATCGTCGCTGTCTGTGCTGTCCTGGGCATGGGCCCCTGCAAGCTGTGCAAGCACCAGTGCGCCCAGTGTAATCGTCAAGTAACGCATGAATTCCCCTCCTGAAATCTTGTCTAGATTGCCTAGCATACGAAACAGGCGCCGACCATCTAGCGTGAACCATCCTCAAAGCTGGCCAATGCCCATTCGGCAAAATCGGCGAGATTGCCGCCATTGAACAGGAAGCCGCCAATATTGGCGGCATGCGCGGCCCGGATGTCAGTTGGCTTGTCGCCAATCAGGAAACTGTATTCGCGCTTGACGCGAAAATCAGCCATGGCCTGGAGGATCATGCCTGGCTTCGGCTTGCGGTCGAAACTATCCTTGCGATAGCGCTGGTTGGTGCCTTCGGGATGATGCGGCGTGTGATAGATCTGGTCGATCCGCGCCCCGGCCTCGGCCAGCTCTGCCAGCATCCGCTCATGGACGGCATGCATATCGTCTTCGCTGTAATGATCAAAGGCAATGGCGGTCTGGTTGGTGACCACGAAGACCCACCAGCCCCGCGCGTTGAATGCCTTCACACAATCAATCGCACCGTCGATCCAGACAAAGTCCTCGACCCGGCTGACATAGCCGCGATCCACGTTCAGAACGCCATCTCGATCGAGGAACAGGGCAGGGCGGAACTCGGTCATGGGCCTGCATAACCCAGACTCCCGGGCTGAGCGAGTAGTCTTGTCGAAAAGCGGAAATTCTGATCACATCTGCGCAGAGGGTCGCCAGGATGAACCCTCGTCTTTACCTTGGGAGGGTAAGCAATATGGAACAATATATACCGTATGTGATGAATGGTATTGGCGGTCTTGTACTTGGACCGATCATCTCCAAACTGCTCGGTGGCAAAGGCGGCACAGGCGCGCTGGCCGGGATTGTTGGTGGCCTTGCCGGTGGCTATGGCATGGATGCGGCCGGCCTGAGCCTGCTGGGCGGTGACAATCTGATGGCTCACCTCAACGAGCTGCTGCAGGGCGGCATTGGCGGCGGTATTCTTGGCGGTATTCTCGGCCTGGTGACCCGGTCACGCTAGACTTGCGCGCCATTGGACAGATTGATCAGGGGCGACCGGACAGGTCGCCCCTTTTACTTTTGGGCACCCTCGGGCACAGCATCCAGCTTGGCAATCGCGCCCTGGTTTGCCCGCACACCAATCAGGAAAGGCAGGACGGCCAGCAGGGTGAAGCCTGCCGCCAACAGGAAGGCAGCCCCCGGGAAATAAATCGGCGCGTCCGGCACTGAGTAGGCCGAAAGGGTTTGTGTCATCAGGAGCGGGCTGAAGATAAGCGTAAAGGCCATGATACTGGCCTGGGCGCCTTGCAGCTCGCCTTGGGCATTTTTCGGTGTCAGGGTTGATGTGATCGTGTTGATGGCGGGCATGGTCACGCCGCCAAGGGCTGAAACGGCGATGATCGCATAGGCCATCCACGGGGCATCGGCGAGTGCGAACAGGACCATTGCCGTGACATTGACGCCCAGCCCGAACAAGGCTGCGCGCATCGGGCCAAGCCGCTTGATCAGATAGCCCGTCAACAGGGCCTGGGACAGGGCTGAGCCAAGCCCGACAAAGGCCAGGGACAGGCCGATCTCAAGCTTTGACCAGCCATAGCGGATTTCGCCATGGAAGTTCCACGTGCTGGGGAAGACGGCATGGGCAATCTGGAACAGGCCGATGGCGAGCAGGAACCAGGCAATCTTCGGCAGTTTGGAAAAGTGTCGGATCGCCCCAAGCGGGTTTGAGCGGCTCGCAGCATCGGCTGTTGGTACCGGCGCACGATTTCCGCAAACCGCTGACGCGATCCGGAGAGGACCTCTGCCACCAGTTGTCCATCGGAGGATTCGTTCAAATTTCGCCTCGCCAAGGAGCCGCTCAGACAACCCGACTTTGGGAGCCAACCAAATGGTGTTGACGGTCGGGTGCCGCACATGTCTCAGTATAGCGCTGCTGACGGCAAAAGGTGCATTGGGCACCATGGTAGGGCGCCAGCCTTCCCCCCAACACTGGTGGGTTCCGCGAGCCGAAACGCTGGTCGGTAAAGTTTTCGCAGTTTTCCTAAACCCGACAATCCGCAAAGTCCGATAACCGATTCATGGCGCGAATCCATGCAGTGATTTCGCCGCTCCTGGGGGGGAGTTCATTCGATTAACTTTGGGAATCACTTATCGTGTCCTGGTTCGGCCCTCCCTATCGATCCATCGTCTCGCTCGCACTGGCGATGAGCGTTGCTGGTGCTTTGGCAGCCCAAGACACCACGCAGCCTAATGTTCAAGGCACTCTTCCCGAGACCACGGTGCCTCGCGACGCCGGCGGCAGCTCGGGACAGGCGATTCCGAGTCCCCAGCCGTCGCCGTTCGGGCCGGGGAATAACCTGAGCAACGACCTGAACGATGGTTGGGGAGATCGGTTCCCGGGCGATCCCAACTTGGGTCAGAACGACTTCGATCCGCTCGGTGACAACCGCCCAGCAGGTCCAACGGGCGAGTCCCTGTTGGACTACGGCATACAGCTAGACGGAGGCTCTCGTTCGCCGTTGAACCTGTTCAACGATCCTTCGCATCGCACCGTGATCGACATGCAGCAGATTGAGCGCCGCGCGTCGGTCGATATGTTCGACGCGCTCCAGCGCGAGGTCGGCGTGATGGTGCAACGCACCCAGCGCGGCGCCGCGGCGCCCTACATTCGCGGACTCACGGGACAACAAGTGCTGATTATGGTCGACGGGATCCGGCTGAATAACGCGACGTTCCGCGCGGGGCCCAATCAGTACTTCAACACGATTGACCCGGGGATGGTCGAGCGGATTGAAGTGCTGCGTGGTCCGCAAACGGTCCTGTATGGCGCCGACGCGATTGGCGGAGCCATCAACATCGTCACGCGCAGCGCCTCGAATCGATTCACCGACTATGGGTCCCACGTGTCGATGGTCAATCGCTATAGCACGGCCGACAACGGTTACTATGGCCGCGCGAATTTTGAAGGATCGACGGCCAACGTCGCGTTCTTCGGAGGCGGAGGTTACGGAAACTTCAACGATCTGGATCGCGGAGGTGATCTGGGTCGCCAACCGCTCACCTCGTACTCCCACCACGCAGGCGATGGAAAGGTCGACTTCCTGCTGGACGACAACGCGATGCTGACCGTTGCCATCCAGCACTACAACCAGGAGGATGTGGGGCGTAGCGACCGTTTTCCCGATCGGCTGACAATCTTTGATCCGCAGCAGCGCACCCTCAGCTACGTCCGCTATCAAGGCATTGATTTGCCCGGTTGGTTTGACCGCATCATGTTTACGGCTTCGTTTCACCGTCAGAGGCAGGGTGTCTTCGATCAGCGGCTGAGCACCGACAACATCGACCGCAGCGAAGTCGACAACCAATCCTTCGGCGCGACCGCCATGCTTTCGTCCGACCTGGGGCCGTGGGGGCGTCTCACCTACGGAGCCGATCTCTACCACGATACGATTAACGCGGTCAA
>CBDUKI010000036.1:0-13513 GCA_965367765.1 uncultured Henriciella sp. | reverse complement strand
CCCCAAACGAAGTGCTAAGCGCCCCCTCAAGTTATGGGTGAGGTGCGTCTTGCGCCGCCGCTCGTATGGAAATTAGACAGGGCTCTGCCCCCAAAGCTGACGGACTAAGATTTGGCCGGATCAACTGCAACGACTGTAAGTGAAGCCGCGCGCCGCTATGCTGGTGCGCTGTTTGAACTGGCAAGCGACAAGGGCGACCTTGCCACCATCGCAGCCGACTTGAACGCCTTTGTCGACCTGGCTGCTGACAGCGAAGACCTGACACGCTTGCTCGACAGCCCGGTTTTTGCCCGCGAAGACAAGGTCAAGGCGCTGACCGACCTGGCCGCTAAGGCCGACCTGTCAAAGACCACAACCGGCTTCCTCGGCACCATGGCCGAAAATGGCCGGGCCGCCGAAATCATCGCCGCGGCGAGAGCCTTCGATGCACTTTATGCCGATCAACGCGGCATCGAGCGCGCGGTTGCCATTACCGCAGCAGACATGAGCGCCGACCAGCGCGGCCGGCTTGAAAAAGCCCTCGCCAAGGCCCTGGGCAGCGACGTAGAATTAACGACAGAGGTCGATCCGGCCATCGTCGGAGGCATTCAGCTTCGTATCGGTTCGCAACTGATCGATGCCAGCACCGCCTCTAAACTTGAACGTATGAACACCGCAATGAAGGGAGCCTGAGCTCGATGTCCATCAGCGCAGCAGAAATCTCTGGCATTCTAAAATCCCAGATCGAAAATTTTGGTATCGAGGCTGAAGTCTCTGATGTTGGCCAAGTCCTGTCCGTGGGTGACGGTATTGCCCGCGTCCATGGCCTCGACAATGTGCAGGCCGGCGAAATGGTCGAATTCAGCAACGGCGTAAAGGGCATGGCCCTGAACCTGGAAAGCGACAATGTCGGCGTCGTGATCTTCGGCGATGACCGGGGCATCAAGGAAGGCGACACCGTCAAGCGCCTCGACGAGATTGTGGCTGCGCCAGTTGGCAAAGGCCTGCTCGGCCGCGTGGTTGACGCCCTCGGCAACCCAATCGACGGCAAAGGCGAGATCACCGATGTCGACAGCCGGAACCGCGTCGACGTGAAAGCACCAGGCATCCTGCCACGTAAATCCGTGCACGAGCCAATGATGACCGGCATCAAGGCGATTGACGGCATGATCCCGGTTGGCCGTGGCCAGCGCGAACTGGTCATTGGTGACCGCCAGACCGGCAAGACCGCGATCTGCGTTGACACTATCCTGAACCAGAAAGCCACCAACGAGGCGGCCAAGAATGACAGCGAGAAGCTGTTCTGCGTCTATGTCGCCATCGGCCAGAAGCGTTCAACCGTGGCCCAGGTGGTCAAGACGCTCGAAGAACGCGGCGCGCTCGACTACACGATCATCGTGACCGCAACCGCATCCGAGCCTGCTCCGCTGCAATACCTGGCACCGTTCACAGGCTGCACCATGGGCGAATGGTTCCGCGATAATGGCATGCACGCCCTGATCATCTATGATGACCTGTCCAAACAGGCTGTGGCCTATCGCCAGATGTCCCTGCTGCTGCGCCGCCCTCCAGGCCGCGAAGCCTATCCGGGTGACGTGTTCTATCTGCACTCTCGCCTGCTCGAGCGTGCGGCGAAACTGAACGAGGACCACGGCGCTGGCTCAATGACCGCCCTGCCGATCATCGAAACCCAGGCCAACGACGTGTCGGCCTATATCCCGACCAACGTGATCTCGATCACCGACGGCCAGATTTTCCTCGAGACCGATCTGTTCTATCAGGGTATCCGCCCAGCTGTGAACGTCGGCCTGTCCGTGTCCCGTGTGGGCTCTTCTGCCCAGACCAAGGTGATGAAGAAAGTCGCCGGTACAATGAAGTCCGAGCTCGCCCAGTATCGCGAGATCGCGGCCTTTGCGAAATTCGGTTCTGATCTCGATGCCTCTACTCAGCAGCTGCTGAACCGTGGCCAACGCCTGACCGAGCTGCTCAAGCAGCCTCAGTTCTCGCCGCTGCAGATGGAAGAGCAGGTCATCGTGATCTATGCTGGTACGCGTGGTTATCTGGACGGCGTCCCGACCGAGCATGTCACCCGCTATGAGGCAGATCTCCTGTCACACCTGCGCAGCGACAAGACAGACCTGCTCAAGAAGATCCGCGACGAGAAAGCACTCAGCGACGACATCGAAGCCGAGATCAAGTCAACGCTCGAAGCCTTCGGCAAATCGTTCGCCTAAGTTCAACCCCTCACGACCGGAGCTGCTAACCAATGGCTAGCCTCAAGGAACTGAAAAACCGGATCGCCAGCGTGAAATCCACGCAGAAGATCACCAAGGCGAAGCAGATGGTGGCTGCGGCGAAACTGCGCCGGGCACAGGATGCAACCGAGGCGGCCAAGCCGTATGCCTCGCGCATGGCCAATGTCGTCGCCAATCTGACGGCGGCGATGGGTGAAGGTGCAGGCGGTCCGAAACTGCTGTCCGGCACGGGCACTGACCAGACCCACCTGCTGATCGTCATGACGGCAGAGCGCGGCCTGTGTGGCGGCTTCAACGCCTTCACGGTCAAGCTGGCCCGCCAGGAGATCGAGCGCCTGAAAGGCGAAGGCAAGACGGTCAAGCTGATCACGGTCGGCAAGAAGGGTCGTGACGGCCTGAAGCGCGACTATGCGGACCTGATGATCGACCATGTCGACCTCAGCCAGGCCCGTGACAAGTTCACGCCATATGCCATCGGCCTGGGCAATGACCTGTCGGCCCGTTTCGAGGCTGGCGAGTTTGATGTCGCGACGCTGGTCTATGCCGAGTTCAAGAATGTGTTGAGCCAACCGCCACGCAGCTCTCAGCTGATCCCGGCGACGGCCCCTGACGATGCTGAGCTGATTGACCTGAACGGCGCGATCTACGCTTATGAGCCATCCGAGACCGAAATCCTCGAGACGCTGCTGCCGCGCTATCTCAATACGCTGATCCTGTCGGCGATGCTTGAGAACGCTGCCGGTGAGCAGGCCGCCTCGATGACCGCAATGGACAATGCCACCCGCAATGCCGGTGAGATGATCGATAAACTGTCGCTGCAATATAACCGCGCGCGTCAGGCCCAGATCACCAAGGAGCTGATCGAGATCATCTCCGGGGCAGAGGCGCTGTAGGAGAAGACATATGACGTTCTGGATTTACGAGAATTTTGGCAACAAACGCGCCCGCATCCACACAGCCAATTGCCGCTATTGCAATAATGGCGTCGGTGTCGGCGGCGATCAGACCAATGATGATGACAAATGGCATGGCCCGTTTGACACGTTCAACGAAGCCGAGGCCAAGGCCACTTCGCTGAACCAGAAGGACACCCGCGCCTGTGGTGTCTGCAAACCCGCCACGGCTGAAGCCAGCGCTGTCCAGGCAGCGGCACCAGCCACATCCAAAGCTACCCCGGCCCCAGCGGCCGCCCCGAAAACTACATCCGCTCCCAAGGAGACGCCTCGCATGAGTACCGCAAAAGCTACCGGTCGCGTATCTCAGGTCATTGGTGCTGTTGTTGACGTCGTATTTGACGGCCAGCTGCCAGACATCCTGAACGCCCTCGAAACTGATAATAATGGCAACCGCCTGGTTCTTGAAGTTGCCCAGCACCTTGGTGAGAACGCCGTGCGGACCATCGCCATGGACTCCACCGAAGGTCTGGTTCGCGGTCAGCCCGTAACCGATCTTGGTGAGCCGATCATGGTGCCGGTTGGCCCAGAAACGCTTGGCCGTATCATGAACGTGATCGGCGACCCGATTGACGAGCGCGGCCCGGTAACGGCCAAGAAACGCGCCCCAATCCACGCGCCAGCGCCGGAATTTGTTGACCAAGCGACAGAAGCTGAAATCCTGGTCACCGGTATCAAGGTCATCGACCTGCTGTGCCCATACACCAAGGGTGGCAAGATTGGCCTGTTCGGTGGTGCCGGTGTGGGCAAGACCGTTCTCATTCAGGAACTGATCAACAACATCGCGAAACTGTTCGGTGGCTACTCGGTCTTTGCCGGTGTGGGCGAGCGGACCCGTGAAGGTAACGATCTGTACTACGAGATGCAGGACGCAAAGGTTATCAACCTCGAAGGCGAAAGCCGTGCAACCCTGGTCTACGGCCAGATGAACGAGCCTCCAGGCGCGCGTGCCCGTGTGGCCCTGACCGGCCTCGCCCAGGCGGAATATTTCCGCGACGAGGAAGGCAAGGACGTTCTGTTCTTCGTCGACAACATCTTCCGCTTTACCCAGGCGGGTTCCGAAGTGTCGGCCCTGCTTGGCCGGATCCCATCGGCGGTGGGTTACCAGCCTACGCTGGCGACCGACATGGGCCTGCTGCAAGAGCGTATTACATCAACCAACAAGGGTTCGATTACCTCAGTGCAAGCCGTTTACGTGCCTGCCGATGACTTGACCGACCCGGCGCCAGCGACCTCATTCGCCCACCTTGATGCGACGACCGTGCTTAACCGTGCGATCTCTGAAAAAGGCATCTACCCGGCTGTGGACCCGCTGGATTCGACCTCTCGTATCCTTGATCCACTGATCGTTGGCCTGGAGCACTATGAAGTTGCCCGCGGCGTGCAGGAAATCCTCCAGCGCTACAAGGAACTTCAGGACATCATCGCCATTCTCGGCATGGACGAACTGTCTGAGGAAGACAAACTGGTCGTGGCCCGCGCCCGTAAGGTTGAGCGCTTCCTGTCACAACCGTTCGACGTGGCCGAAGTGTTCACCGGTTCTCCAGGTGAGCAGGTGAAACTCGAAGATACGATTGCCGGCTTCAAAGGCCTGATCGAAGGTGAGTATGACCACCTGCCGGAACAGGCTTTCTACATGGTTGGCGACATGGACGCGGTGAAAGCCAAGGCCGAAAAAATGCTGGCTGACGCCGCCTAGGAAACCGTCAGGCCCGCTCCGGCGGGCCAGACATGCTGAACACGAAAGCGTGCATCATGGCTGACAAATTGCAATTCTCACTCGTTTCACCCGCCCGGGAACTGTTCTCCGGCGAGGTTGACCATGTGATCGCGCCTGGGACGGACGGTGAGTTCGGCGTCCTGGCCAACCATGCGCCATTCATGACGACGCTGAAGAACGGTGTCGTGCGCGTACTCGAGGGCGAAACGGTTACCATGCGCCTGTTCGTGCGCGGCGGCTTTGCCGATGTCACCCCGGCGGGCCTGACCATTCTGGCTGAAGAAGCGGTCAACATGGACAGCGTTGATGCCGAACAGCTGTCCAAGGACATGGAAAGCCTGCGCAATGAAATCCTTGCTCTGGACAAGGATAGCGGCCAGCGTGAGGCCAAGGAGGAAGAGTATTCCTACCTTGAGAGCTTGCGCGCAGCGGCGATGAACTAGGTCTACCTAACCGGTCTTCAATCAACAATCCAAACTTCTGATTGGCCTCGCTCGGTCGATCACGATAAGCTGCGCCTATTCCGCTAAGAGGACAAGGCCATGCCAGACCTCCCGCTAACCGGCCAGTGCCAGTGTGGCAGCGTCAAATACCAGATCACCCGGGCACCTTTGGTCGGCTACAACTGCCACTGCACCAATTGTCAGCGCATCACCGGCGCCCCGTTCTCATCCAGCCTGGTCATTCCGGCAGATGGGTTTTCCATCACCGAAGGCGATCCTGGGCGATATGAATGGGCATCAGATGTCGGCAGCCAGCGCTATGGCCTGTTTTGCAAGAATTGTGGCACTCGTCTGGTTCACGGCATGGTGCCTGACACGCCCATGCTGAGCCTGCGCTCGGGCACCCTGGATGACACGAGCTGGCTGCATCCTGTCGGCGATATCTGGACCGATAGCGCCCAGGGCTGGATCAGGTTCGACGATGGTGAACGGCTGACTTATCCTCGTCAGCCGGACGATTATTCAGCGCTCGCAGCGGCCTTTGCCAAGCTGGGCCTGTTCTGATCAGGCAAAGACGGCGACAGTCTGACGCCCGACCATGATCGGCTCGCCCTGCGTGTTCCACAGGGTCATCGCCTGGCTGGAATAACCGTCCCTGGCGAGCTGGGCCTGCGAGCGTGACAACCACCAGCCATCCTGGGTCGTGATGTCATCGGTCAGAAATTCGGCCATCCAGGTCATCGAGCTGATCGGCGCAGGCTCTGACAGCATCGAAAAGGCTGCGGGTGGTGGCACGTCAGCAATCGATAGCAGCGTCGTCGCATTGTAGAGGGCCGCTTCGTCCTTGTGGCGTATCCACAGACAGATATCGGCCTCACTCGCGCCGCTGAGCGGGCGCTGGCCGCCAACCAGACGGACGTTGAAATGATTGGAAAAGTGCGGCCTGCGATTCTTCGAGAAGAAGGATTCAGCCTGATCGGGCGCAACCACGTCAGGTGCCGGTTTCTGTGAGAAATTGAGTATCGACTTGCGCGCCGTGCCAAAGGTGAAGATGCACTCGGCCGCAAACCCGGTCTCGGTCATCATGTCGACCCGCACATAAGCGGTATTCTTACCCCGGCGCAGCAGCCGTGGCGAGATCACCACATCGCCGCCACACGGGCCGACAAAGGCCACCTGTGCGGCCCGCAATGGCATGTCCTCGACCAGTTCTCGGGCCGCTTCCAAACACAAGGCTGCCGTCAGGCCGCCATAGGTCGTGCGCCCCTGCATCCAGTCTTCAGGGATCGTCGCCTCTATGCGACCGCCCTCGCCCCGGTTCAGGGCGGCGAGCAGTTCGGTATAAACGGTCATGTCGGCCTAGTGCTGACTTTCCGGCGTGGTCACGCGCATGCCGTCCAGTTCGTCAGATACGGTAATCTGGCAGGACAGCCGGGAGTTTTCCTTCACGTTCTCAGCGAAATCCAGCATGGACTGTTCCATGTCTTCCGGCGTGCCGACCTTGTCCATGAACGCTGCATCGACATAGACATGGCAAGTTGCACACGCACAGGCGCCACCACAATCGGCATCAATGCCGGGAACAGAATTCTTGATTGCAGCTTCCATCACGGACTCGCCGTTGGTTGCGTCAACCACGCGCTCGGTGCCGTCGTGATCGACATAGGTAATTTTTGCCATGGACTGTTTTCTCCTCAGGCGGCCGCGGCCGCTATTTCTTTCATGGATATGGATGTATCGCCTAATGTCTCCGGTGCAAGCGAGGCACCTGACATTATAAGCTTCTTGGCGACGATGAATTCCGGCGCACTGTTGATCGCGTCAACGGCAATCAGCTTGCCATTGCGCAGATAGAAAGCCGCAAACTTGCGGTCATCGGGATTGCCGCGCACGACAATCTGGTCATAGCCCTCCGACAGGCCGGCGATTTGCAGCTTGAGATCATACTGGTCGGACCAGAACCAGGGGCAGTCCTCCACAGGACGTGGCTTGCCCATGATGGCTGCAGCGGCCAGCTTGCCCTGCTCAATCGCATTGTGGACGCTTTCCAGTCGCCCGTCGCGGCCATAGTGGACCAGTGGGCGATGGGCACAATCGCCAGCCGCGAAGACGCGTGGATCATTGGTACGCGCATCGCGATCAACGATGATGCCATTCTTGCAGGCAATGCCGGCTTCGGCTGCCAATTCCTGATTCGGCAGGATGCCGATGCCGACCAGGACAATATCGGCTGGAATGTCCGTGCCATCGGCCAGCACCGCCGACTGAACCGTCTGGGCACCGCGCAGTTCGGCGAGCTGGGCCCCGGTGCGAATGTCCACACCCTGGCGTCTATGCTCGTCTTCAAAAAACTTGCTCATGACCGGGCTTGTCACCCGCGCCAGGACGCGATCGGCCATTTCCAGCACCGTCACCTCAAGGCCGAGCTGGCGCGCCACGGCGGCCGCCTCCAGACCGATATAACCGGCGCCGACAATCACCAGCCGGCGTCCGGCCTGCATATGCGGGCGGATCGCCTCAACATCTTTCAGGTCGCGCAGGTCAAACACATTGCCAAGTTCTGCCCCTGGCACCGGCAGGGCACGCGGGCGTGACCCGGTAGAAATGATCAGCGCATCATAGTCCAGTGACTTGCCGCTATCGGTCGTCACGGTACGGGCAGCCCGGTCAATCGCGGTCACGCGCGTATTGCGCATCACGTCGATCGACTGGCTGTCATACCAGTCCTGAGGCTTGAAATAGAGCCGTTCCTCGGCGAGATCGCCCTTCATGTAGGCCTTCGAGAGCGGTGGTCGTTGATATGGCAGGGCCGGTTCATCGCCGATAAGGGTCAGCGCGCCTGCATAGCCAAACTGGCGCAACGAGGCACAAGCCTGCGCCGCCGCCTGCCCTGCCCCGACAATTACAATTCTCTCTGCACTGGATAAATCCAAGGCCGTTTCCTCTCGATTGTTTTTTCATGACGCATGCGTCACTTTTATTCAAGTCAAAATACGCGCCATGATGACTGCTGGGTTTTCGCGCCTAATGGCAATTACGACAAGCGGCTTAGCCAAATATCAGTCAATTTGACCCATGCACATCCCGACCTTAACCATCAGGCGGATACCCGCGAGAAAGACTGGCGACGATGAAGACCCTGGCCCTGCCTACCCTGGAAGCGACCGCAGCGCTGGCCAATCGCCTTGCCCCGCGATTGCACGCAGGTGACGTGATCGCCCTGAAAGGTGGCCTCGGGGCTGGCAAGACGACATTCTGCCGAGCCTTGATCAGCGCCCTTATGCAGACAGAGACCGAGGTGCCCAGCCCAACCTATACGCTGGTCCAGACCTATGAGGGGCCGGACTTCCCAATTTTCCATTTTGACCTCTATCGCCTGGAAGACCCGAGTGAGCTGGAAGAACTGGGTTGGCGCGAGACTGTAGACGGTCTCGCCCTGATCGAATGGCCGGATCGGGCTGGCCCCTTCCTCCCGGCCTGGCGACTGGATATCGTCTTCGACATGGACAATGATTCGCGCACTGCGGCGCTGGTGCCGCATGGCGAAGACTGGCAGGCAAGATTGCATGATCTCTGATTCAACCCGTCTTGGAGAAGTCGAGCAGTTCCGTGCCGATACTGGATGGTCCAAAGCCAGCCTGTCCTGGCTCGGTCAGGATGCCTCGACCCGGCGCTATGCCCGCCTGCGCCACGGCAACCAGAAGGCGATCCTGATGGACGCCCCGCTGGTCGAGGCCGACCCGTGCACCCCGGACATGACCCCGGCCGAGCGCGAACTATCGGGCTGGAATGCGATGACCCGGCTCGCCGCCTCGCGCGTTGAAGCCTTTGTCCTGATCGCCAATCATTTGCGCTCCATCGGTCTACGGACACCGGACATCTTCGCCTATGACACAAGGCACGGTTTTGCCCTGATCGAGGATTTTGGCGATGGCCGCGAATTCGCCCGCCTGCTCGAACGCGGCCTGGCTGATGAGAACGTGCTCTATACCAAGGCAGCTGAAACGCTCGCCCACCTGCATGCCCAGCCGGTCCCGAAAATCCTTTGCGAGGGTGAGATAAGCTGGCCGGTCTTGCCCTTCGACGATGTCGCCCTGCGTGCCAATGCCGACCTCTTCGCCGACTGGCTGCCACAGCTCGACAAGCGGATGCGCCTGTCGAGCCAGGACCGGGCCCGTTGGGATCAGGTGCTGGATGGATTGATTGCCCAGGCTGAGGCGTTTCCGCGAGAGTTCACACTACGAGACTATCACGCCGAAAACCTGCTCTGGCTGCCAAATGGCCAGATTGCCCTGCTGGACTTTCAGGACGCGGTGCTGGGCTGGGATGCCTGGGACATGGCCATGCTGACCCAGGATGCCCGGCGCAAGGTTTCCGACCAGGCCACGCGCGGGGCCATCCACGCTTATCTCAATGCCACCGGCAAGGGCGAGGCTGATTTCCATGAACGCCTGGCCGTGATTGGCACATTGAATGCTTTGCGCATTACCGGCGTCTTTGCCCGGTTGCAGGTCCGTGACGGCAAACCGCGCTACGGTCAGTTCATGCCGCGCCAACAGGGCTTGCTGGCCCAGAACCTGGCCCACCCAGCCGCCGCCGAAATGGCTGCTTTCGTGCGCGAAAAGGCCCCCTTCATCCTCGAGGCTCGACCATGAGTACGACACCACATACCGCAATGGTGTTAGCCGCCGGGCTTGGCACCCGCATGCGTCCACTCACCGACATAACGGCCAAGCCGCTACTCAAGGTTGCCGGAAAGGCCTTGATCGACCACCTGCTCGACAATCTTGTCAGCGCCGGGGTGCAGCGCGCCGTCATCAATGTGCATTGGTGCGCTGACCAGGTTGAAGCCCATGTCCAGGCCCGCAAGGACATCGACATCGTGATTTCTGATGAACGTGAACAGGTACTGGAAACGGGCGGTGGGCTCGCCCTGGCTCGGCCATTGCTGGGCGATGACCCGGTATTTGTTGTCAATACCGATGCCTTCTGGGGCCCCGCCGGACCCGAACCCCTACAACAGCTGATGGCTGAATTTGACCCTGATCACATGGATGAAATCCTGCTGCTGGCCGAGACCGGGCGGTGCCTTGGTTATCATGGTGCAGGCGATTTCTTTTGTAGCGAGACGGGCATACTGCGACGGCGCGCAGAGGCCCCAAGCGCGCCCTGGGCCTATGCCGGTGTGCGTATCATCTGCCCTGCCCTGTATGATGACCAACCCATTGAACCCTTCTCGGCCAATCGCATCTGGAACGATCTGATCCCGCACGGACGCCTGCATGGTACACGGCTTGATCGGTTCTGGCTGCATGTCGGTGATCCGCAGGCCCTCAAGGATGCCGAAATGTGGATGCGGTGCCACGGCGCATGAGTGCGCTGTTCGCCCCCGGTGCAGCGCGCCTCTACACGATTGCGCCTGGCGCGAATTTTCTTGATGAACTGGCCCGCACCCTGGCTCGGGAAACTGGGCTGACAGACGATCCTGAAGCGCTGGCCGATGCGCTGGTCTATGTCCCCAACAGCCGATCGAAATCCGCGCTGGCCCTGGCGCTGACGCGGGCCAGTGCACGCGGGGCCTGCCTGTTGCCGGATATTCGTGCGCTTGGCGACCTCGAAACGGATGAGCCGCCACCAAGCGCCGAGACGGCCCTGGCTGACCTGCCACCCGTCATGCCGAATGCCGAACGGATTGGCCAGCTGACCCGTCTCGTCATGGCCTATTATGAACGCTCCGGGCTTGCCATTCCCGCCGCCTCCGCCCTGTCAGCGGCACGTGAGTTGGCCCGCCTGCTCGACCAGGCCGCCCTGTCCGGCGAAATAGCGTGGGAGAAGCTGAGAACGCTGGTCCCCGAGGGGGAGTTATCCCGGCACTGGCAGGACTCGCTGCGTTTCCTTGAGATCATTACCCAACAATGGCCCGCCAAACTGGCGGAGGCGACAGCGATGGACCCCTATGCCCGGCGCTATGCCGCCGCCCTGGCCCTGACTGAGGCCTGGCGTGCCAGCCCGCCGCAGGGTCCGGTCATCATCGCCGGATCGACCGGGGCGACCCCGGCCAGTCGCCTGTTGATGCAGGCGGCTCTGGACTTGCCGAACGGGTTGGTCATCCTGCCAGGGCTGGATCGCGACATGCCACCGGAAGCCTGGAAAGAGGTTTCCCAAGCTCCAAGTCACCCGCAATTCACGCTTGCACGGACGCTGGCCAGCCTCGGCAAGGCGCGCGGCGATGTCGCCTCCTGGCCCGGCGCTGAAACTCAAGCCAGCCACGCCAACGCCCGCCGCCGGCTGATCCATGAAGCCCTTGCACCGGCAGACCGCACTGCCGACTGGACAGACCGGCTCGCCGCCATGGCTCCGAACGCGGACACCGCCCGCTTCGTGTGCGAAGCATTGAGGGGCCTGTCACTGGTCGAGACCACCGATGACACGGACGAAGCCCTGGCCGCCGCCCTGTTGCTGCGCGAGACATTGGAAACCCCAGACCAGACCGCGGCGCTCGTCACCCCGGATGCCGGACTGGCGCGCCATGTCAGCGCCTTGTTGCGCCAGTGGGATGTTCAGGTTGCCCCGTCTGCGGGCCAGTCCCTGTTGCAGACCCCGGCCGGCAGCTTTGCCTGCCTGGTTATGGAGTGGCTGGCCGACCTGTCTCATCCGGTGCGGATGATGGCGGTGTTCAACCATGAGCTGTGCCGCTTCGACCCGGCCCTGCGCGGCGTCCTCGACAGGCACTTCCTGCGCGGCCCGCGGGTCTGGGATAGCTTGGATAGTCTGGTTGAACATCTTGAAACCGCCAGCGAGCCAGAGCGGCGAAAATATACCAGCTATACCGACCAGGACATTGCCGACGCGCTGAATATTCTCGACCAGGCCCGCGCGGCCTTGGCCACGACTGGCCTGCATGACAGTGACGACACACCCCTGCCCGGGCCGGACTATTTCACCCGCGCGGCCCAGCTGATGCAGGCCGTTGCCGACCCGCCTGCGCCATGGCGCGGAGAGGACGGCGCGTCCCTGTCGAGCTTCCTGCGCGAGCTGGCCGATATGACCGCCCCGTTGGGCCCGCAAGCCCCGGACCTGTTTCTTGAAGTGTTCAAGGCCGAAGCGGCGCTGGCCAGCGTCCAGCTTGCCAATCCGCATCCGCGCCTGGCGATCTGGGGGCCGCTCGAGGCGCGCCTGCAATCGGCTGACCGGCTGATTCTGGCAGGTCTGAACGAAGGTATCTGGCCCGCCCAGCCAGCGGCGGACGCCTTTCTCCCGCGCGCCTTCCGTCAGGCCATTGGCCTTTCTGACCCGGATGTCACGCTGATCACAGCGCGCCGACGCGATAACAAGCCCGCAGTCGCTTCGCGCTGGATCTGGCGCCTGCGAACGCTGGCCCGCGGGGCCTTGCAGGACGATGCCGAGACCATTCTCGCCCCAAGCCCTGCCGCAGACCCGCGCACCTGGATGGCGGCGCTGGAAACCGCCCCGCCATTACCAGAAGGCTTCAGTGCCGAACCCCGCCCGACGCCACCCGTCGAGGCGCGCCCAAAAAGCCTCTCAGTCACCCGGATCGAAACGCTGGTGCGCGACCCCTACGCAATCTATTGCCAATATGTGCTGAGGCTGAACAAGCTCGATCCGCTTAATCTGCCTGGCGATGTGCGCATTCGCGGGACTGCAATTCACAAAGCGCTGGAGCGGCTGGAGGAGGATGGTCAGAACAAGTCAGTCGACGGCCTGCTAGCGCTGCTGGAGGAAGAATTGCGCCGCAGCGGAGAAGCCGAAGCCGACATTATCGCCCTGCGGGAAAAACGCCGTGAAGCCGCCCATGATTATCTCGTCTGGCGCGCCGACAACCAGCACCAGATCGAGGGCCGCCCGATCACCGAGGAGAAAGGCGAGATCACGCTGCATATCGGGGGCGAAACCTTCCGCCTGCACGGCACCGCAGACCGGATCGAGCGGCGCACCGGCGGTCAGGTCGCCATTCTCGATTTCAAAACCGGCAAGCCACCCTCGGAGAACCAGGTCCGCTCTGGCCTGTCGCCGCAAATGCCCTTGCAGGGCCTGATTGCTCGCAATGGCGGTTATCCGGGCCTCGGCAATCATGTCAGCGTTGCCGCCCTGACCTATCTGCAGATCGGCACCAAATTCACGGTTCAGGAAATCGGCAGGCCC
>CBDUKI010000035.1:0-14121 GCA_965367765.1 uncultured Henriciella sp. | reverse complement strand
CGCTATGTACGGTCGCTGATTTCAGTGGTGGCAATTTCATCGTCGAGCAGGACGGCCACGCCTATGAGATCGAGCCGTCAGCCTGGGAAAAATACAAGTACACGCTCGACCCGGAAACCAAGAAAGTCTCGCGTGAAGTGGTCGGCACGTTCAAGCAGGTGCCGTTGCGCCTCGCCTATGCCGTGACCATTCACAAGGCCCAGGGGCTGACGCTCGACAAGGTCTATATCGACTTTGACAGCGGCATGTTTGCCCATGGCCAGGCCTATGTTGCCTTCTCACGTGCGCGCAATCTGGAGGGGCTGGAAATCTCTCGCCAACTGCGCCCACGCGACCTGGTGATGGACCGCAATGCCTTTGCCTTCGGAAAGTTGGAACCAGTCGAGGACAATCAGCATTACCTGCTTGCCCGCTTCGCCAAGCAGGATGATGCCTTACTCTAGCCCGCCTTGCGAGCCACCAGGAACAGTGCCTTTTTCGGGCCCGGTCGCCATTGCTGGACGATGGTGAAGCCTGCCTGCTCGGTCTCTTCGATGAGCGCTTCGGCCTTGAAGAAACTGACATCCGGCCAGCCGCGAAACAGTTTTCCGAACCATAGGATCGGTTTGAAAAAAGCCACGCCATCGCCAAGGCAAGTGGTACTGGAAATGAAGACGCCCCCGGGCTTTAACTGATCATGGACGCGTTTCAGCAGCGCCTGACGATGCTCAACAAGATGGATCAGGCTCATCGCCAGGACCGCATCATAACGCTTGGCATTGATTGGGCCAGCATCAATATCTGCGACCTCGAACGATACGTTCTCCACGCCCTGCTCAGCCTGTTTGCACTGCGCAATTTCTATCATCCGCGCCGACAAGTCAGTCGCATGAATGTGTTTGACGAACGGTGCATGCAAAAGCGCTGTCGAACCTGTCCCGCAGCCTATTTCCAGCACTTCTGACTGTGGTGTGAAAAAGTCGCGGGTCATGTCCAGCTTGATCTCATAGGAGGCCTGATCGGCGATCGGCTGGGCGGCATACTTATCAGCGGTCTTATTCCAGAATCTGTCTTTTTGAGCCATATCGAGCCTCCATTGGTGCCCTTCTAGCCGGCACTGTCTCGTGAATTCCTGTTGACCCATAGCTAATACAGCCATAAACGCATGGGAATTGGCTAATTTTGCACGAGATATATACAAAAATACATGAATTGGCAGGCCATCAGCTTTGACTGGAACCAGGTTCGCGCCTTTCTCGCGACGGCGGAGGAAGGCTCGCTATCTGCCGCCGCGCGTGTGCTGGGACAGACCCAACCGACGCTCAGTCGGCAAGTCGCGGCACTTGAAGCGAACCTCGGCGTGACCCTGTTCGAACGGGCCGGGCGTGCCGTCGCGCTGACGGATGCGGGGCGTGAGGTGCTCGGCCATGTCCGCGCCATGGGCGAAGCGGCGACAAAGTTCTCGCTAACCGCGCTTGGCCAGTCACAGGCCATCGAAGGGCGCGTCGTGATCACCGCCACCCATTCCCTCGCCATCTACCAGTTGCCCCCGATCATCCGGCGAATTTCCGATCTCGCCCCGGATATCGAGATCGAAATCATTACCTCATCGCATGTCCAGGACCTGACGAAGCGCGAGGCCGATATCTCGATCCGTCATGCGCGGCCAGAGCAGCCGGACCTTATCGCCAAGCTAATTGGCGAAACCAAGGCCCATCTCTATGGCAGCCAGGATTTCATACAGGCGCACGGCCCATTCCCCTCCCTCGAAGCTGTATCCAGGGCCAATTTCATAGGCGTGGGTCAGAATGAACGGATGATCGAGATGCTGCGCCCCCATGGGCTGAACCTGTCGCCAGGCAACATCAAGATCGGGTCGTTCAATGGCACGGTGATCCGTGAGCTCGTCGCCCAAGGGCTCGGCTTGTCCGTTGTCACCCGCGATTTCGAGATGGCCCACCGCAATATCCGCGCAATCCTGCCGGACCAGTTTGCCGTGCCGGTGCCGATCTGGCTGGTAACCCATCGCGAACTGCATACGGCCCGGCGCATTCGGTTTGTCTATGATATCCTCAGTGAGGAATTATCCAAGCTGACCATGTTCTGACCCACCCAAGGAGACTGCGCCGATGATCGATCTTGCCCTGAAATGGCTCGCCCGCGCCCTGGTCGCGCTGATGGCGTTCAGTGCCTTAACTACGGTCTATGCCTGGTATGAGCTGAATGTCGGGGCCTGCAAGGCAGGCTGTGCGACGGAACAAACGCTGGAGGCCTTTCAATATGTCGGGCTGATCGGCCTGTTCGGGTTCTCGATGTCAGCCCTCGCCGCCTTCGTGATCCGAAGATACTTCCAGCGCTGGGACTAGGCGAGGCGGGAAAATTCCTCGCGCAGATTGCGTTCGTCGTCGGTGGTAATCTTCTCCAGCACCTTGACCCGGTCGCGCAGGCGCAGGACTTCCTGTTCCAACTCAGCCAGGCGGGTGCGCGTCTCGGCGTCCATTCCGGTGTTCTGACGGGTCTCGAGCCAGGTCTTGATGACCCCGGCCCCGACCGCGATCAACACAATCAGAACAACCATTGTAAACGGGCTATAGATATCCATCCTGCCAGAACTCCCTGCGAAACATTATCGTTATTCGATATATAAGGCTATCACACTTGCCAGACAAGACCTAGCGAAGTCTCAGATGCCTCAGACGCCGGTACTTCCGAATCCGCCTGCACCGCGCGCCGTTTCGGGCAGGTCTTCAACCTCGTCCCAGACAATCCTTGTCACCGGCGCCAGCACCATCTGACCGATCCTCTCGCCGCGCTGGATGGTAAAAGGCTCAGACCCGTGATTGATCAGGATCACCTTCAGCTCACCGCGATAGTCGCTGTCGATCGTGCCGGGTGAGTTCAGACAGGTGAGGCCATGCTTCGCGGCGAGGCCGGAACGTGGGCGCATCTGAATCTCGAAACCTTCCGGGATGGCCATGGAAAGGCCAGTCGGCACCATTTCACGCTGGCCCGGCTGCAGCACAATAGGCGAACCTTCCGGCACGGCGGCACGCACATCCATACCCGCTGCACCCAAGGTCTCATAGGCTGGCAGCTCGAGGCCGGAAAAGTGTGGCAAAGGGCGAACGCAAACGGTTACATTGGTCATTGCGCCACCCATCTGGAGTCGGGCCTGTGAGTCAAGCATCCGCAAACAATCAGGGCGCTTAATTCAGGCAGGGCCTCGAAACGCCTATTCAGCGGCCATCGTCTCAGCGGCACCGTCCAGCTCTTCAGCGATACGCTCAACCAGACGGTAAGCGACCTTGCCCTTGTCCATCCGGTCCCAGTGTTCGATGCCGCTCTGGGTGACCAGCGAGACCTGGTTTTCGAGACCGCCCATGACATCGCCGGACACATCATTGGCGACGATCCAGTCACAGCGCTTGCGTTTGAGCTTGGCCACGGCCAGCGCTTCAACATCATGCGTCTCTGCAGCAAAGCCGATGATCAGGCCAGGACGGCGTTTCTTCTTGCGCGACAGGGTCGCGAGAATGTCGGGGTTTTCAGACAGTTCCAGCGTCGGATGCGGATCGCCGGTACCTTCTTTCAGCTTCATCTTCTTGGCGGCGGCCCGGCTTGGGCGCCAATCGGCCACAGCCGCGACCGAAACGAAGACGTCCGCCGGTAATGCTGCTTCACAGGCCGCCAGCATGTCGCGTGCGGTTTCGACCGGAACCAGCTCAACACCGGCAGGCGGGGCCAGCGAGACCGGGCCGGTGACGAGTGTGACACGCGCCCCGGCTTCAGCCAGTGCCCGGGCAATCGCATAGCCCTGTCGCCCGGAAGAATGATTGGACAAAAAGCGCACCGGATCCAGCGGTTCACGCGTTGGCCCGGCGGTGACCAGGGCATGGCGACCTGCCAGCGGACGCGCGGCAAAATCCACAATGTCGCCGCCCTCCAGCATGGCCTCGACCTGCGCAACAATGGCCGGAACTTCTGGCAAGCGCCCGGGGCCGAACTCACCACAGGCCATCTCGCCGCTATCAGGGTCCATCACGTGCACGCCATCGGCGCGCAGCGTCTCGACATTGCGCTGTGTCGCCTTGTGCTGCCACATGCGAACATTCATGGCCGGAACCATCAGCACCGGCTTGTCGGTCGCCAGCAGTGTCGTCGAGGCGAGGTCATTGGCCAAGCCACTGGCCGCCTTGGCCATCAGGTCGGCAGTGGCCGGGCAGACCACGACAAGATCGGCTGAGCGCGACAACTGAATGTGGCCCATATCTGCCTCGTCATCGAGATCGAACAGCTCAGTAAAGCATTTCTCGCCCGACAGCGCAGAGACCGAAAGCGGCGTGACAAACTCCTGCCCGCTGCGCGTCAGGATGCAGCGGCTACGTATGCCCTTGCGCGACAATTCACGAATGAGCTCAAGCGATTTGTAGGCAGCAATGCCGCCAGCAATGATCAGAAGGACACGTTTTTCGCTCATGGGTCTCTTTTAAGCCAGTTTCGGGCCATTTGGCACAAAACTCTAAAAAAAACGACCACACTCTTGTGTGAGATTGCATATAAATGCGAAAAAGCCCAACCGATCTGGTTGGACTTTCCCGTCAGATTGACGAATTCCGGGCCTGCAGCCTCTCTCAGTGTGCGTTCAGGGGAGAGAGTTGGACGAAGCGGCAGGCCCGGAAACTTGTTACCAGGTCAGACCGCTGCGAAGACCAACGTTACGCCCTTGTCTATTGAGGCCTTGAGCGTCATCTCGATCCCCCCCGCTTCGACCTGCATGCCATTGCCGGAAAAGCTACTCAGCGTGACGGTCACCAGGGTGGCCAGGGTCAATGCGACGACAATCCAGCGGCCAGAGACGATTTTCTGTGTCATTTCCAAATACCCCTCTTGCTATTCGGGTTGGACGGCTAATCAGTTGCTTTCGAGGTCACGGAAGGCCTTCTTGAGCCGCCACTCTTCAGAGGTGACGTTGCGCTCAAGATTGCGGAGCCGCTCTTCGAGATCCATGAACGTGTATTTCAGGCCGGAAGCCGTCATGCGTGGCCGGTCTGACACGTTGCGCCAGAACTGGTCTTCATCCGGCTCGATTGTTGAGGCGCCAAACGGGCGCTTCGGGGTGATCATCGCCAGGATGATGTATCCGAAAATCAACGGGAAGAAGCCGGACATCAGGACCCCGACCACCATGGCCAGGCGTACCAGCGAGGATTCCCAGCCAAAGCGCTCGGCCAATCCACCACAAACGCCTAACCAGACCTTGTCTGAACGTGAGCGATAAAAGCGTTTCGGATTGGGTGACTGGAACATGTTCTCCTCGGTTCTGTCTCGGTGGTGATTGTCCCGGAAGGGACGGTGTGAATGTCTGCGTGTCATGACCTAGTCCTCAAATCTATCGGTCGTGCGACGGCGGCGACGTGGGGCCGGCATGTCATCTTCCTCAGCGGCTTCCATCAGCGCTTCCATGGTCTCGATCCGGCGCTCCATCGCCTTGGCCGAGCGCCACAGGTCCTCAAGCATGCGCTCATCATCGGGCATCAGCATCTTCTGTTTCCGCCACAGGGTGACATAGTGAAAGATCATCCCTGGTAGGGCGACGAAGATCGATGTGATCGCAACGATGGCGATGACAAATTCCGGTCCTTCCATCAGTTCGCCCCTTCGCTTTTACGGCGGTCTTCAAGATGCAGGGCGATCAGGCCCGGCGCGGTGACCGCTGTCATGAACAGGGCCAGGAAAATTGTGGGTAACAGCATGGGTTAACCCTCCTTGCTTTCGCTCTTGGCGGCTTTTGCAGTCGCCTTGCTGCGAGATTTCTTCAGGGCGGCAAGTTCTGCCTCAATCGCCTCATCCTGCTCCAGAGCTGCAAACTCGGCTTCCAGGCTTGGCACGTGGCCACGAATGGTTTCGGCATAGGCTTCCAGTTCATCGACCTTGCGCTCGACATTGGCATAGCGAGCCAGGGCATCATCGACACGGGTGTCATAGGTCTGGCTGCGAACCCGGATACGTTGCTCCGCTGCATCCCGGCGCATCATCAAGGCCCGGTGCTTGGCCTTGGCCTCGTCGAGCTTGGTCTGCAAGCGGGCCAGGTCATCCTGGCGCTTTTCGAAGGCTTCTTCGGCCAGTTCCATGGCTTCGCGGCGACGCTGGATCTCGACATCGGCCTTTTGCTTGGCCAGCAGGGCGCCACGCGCCAGATCTTCACGACCCTTGTCGATGGCCAGACCAGCCTTGTTGTCCCAGTCATCGCGGACATTCGTGAAATGGGTGATCTCTCGCTCCATTTCCTTCTTGTCGGCCATGGCCCGGGCTGCGGCAGTGCGCACTTCAACCAGGGTATCTTCCATTTCCTGAATCATCAGGCGGGCGATCTTTTCAGGGTTTTCAGCACCATCCAGAATGGCGTTGATGTTCGAATTGATGATGTCGCCGAGGCGAGAAAACATTCCCATGATAGTCTTCCTTTTATTATCTCTTGGGGTGGGATGGGGGGTTGGGAGGAAACGCGGCTCTTCAGGCTGTTTTCAGCTCTTAGAAGAAGAAGCCGCCGAGAAAGACACCGGCAGCAAAGAACATCCAGGTCTCTGCTGAGCGCGTCGAAAGATAACGGCCGAAGCGACCGGTCTCCTTGCGGGCTTCACGATAGTGGGTGTCATACGAACGCTCGGTCATTTGTTTTGTCCTTATTGCGAGCGACCCGGATTGGCCGCGATGCCATTTCTATTTCAAGACCCGTGCCAGTTTTTCCTTAATCTTGTAAAACCTTGTTTTTATTTGAATAAATAATGAATCCGACAAAAGGCAATAATAGTTTTTGGCGAATTCAGACAATTTTTTTAGTTGTTTTGACCAAGTATATTGTGTATTTTGACCAAATGATTGGTCCATCAAGCCCGCAACTGATTGGTGAAGCGCCGTCCTGGCTGGAGGCGCAAGAGAAGGTCTCACAATTGGCGGGGCTGGATCGGCCAATCCTGGTGATCGGGGAACGCGGCACCGGCAAGGAACTGATCGGAGAGCGCGTCCACTTCCTGTCACGGCGTTGGGAAGGGCCGTTCATCAAGGTCAATTGCGCCGCCCTGTCGGAAGACCTGCTCGACAGTGAGCTGTTTGGGCATGAGCGCGGGGCCTTTACTGGCGCGACGGAGCGCCGGCTTGGCCGGTTCGAACTGGCCAATGGCGGCACGATCTTTCTTGATGAGGTCGCGACCGCTTCGATGCGCGTGCAGGAGAAGCTCCTGCGGATTGTCGAATATGGTGAGTTCCAGCGCCTGGGCGGAGAAAAAGTGCTGAGCACCGATGTTCGCGTTGTTGCCGCGACCAATGTTGACCTGCCCGCCCACGTCGCGCTCGGCAAGTTCAGAGCCGACCTGCTCGACCGGCTGGCCTTTGATGTTGTCACCCTGCCGCCACTGCGCGCGCGCGCCGGTGATATCTCTCTCCTGGGGGATCATTTTGCCAGGCGCATGGCGCGTGAAATGGCCGAGGATTTTCCGGGCTTCTCACCGTCTGCCATCGCCGCGATGGAGGCCTATGACTGGCCCGGCAATGTCCGTGAATTGCGTAACTTTGCCCAGCGCATCACGTTCCGGGCCCTGGCCTTTGGCGAGACGGACCCGATCCGTTTCGAGGCCAGCGCGCTGGACCCGTTCGCCTCACCCTATCGCCCGTCTGTTTCGGCCTCGATTCGGGGGTCTTTCACACCTGATTCGGCCCCTGATCAGGGGTTCGTCGCCCCATCACCAAGCCCTGACCTGCCCTTTGAAGACCAGGTTCGCCTGCTTGAAACCAGCTTGATTGATGGCGCACTCTCCAGCGCCGAAGGCCACCAGGGCAAGGCCGCAGACCTGCTTGGACTGACCTATCACAAGTTTCGCGGCCTGCTCAAAAAGCACGGCTACGCCAAGGGATCAGGCAAGCCAGACGCGCCCCAGACCGCCCCGATACGGTCCATGTGAACCATCCCGGCCTAGCCGCGTGTAGGGTCTAAGGGGCTGCCTTTTCGGACGAATTTACGGTCGCAATATTTGCAGGTGACGACATCATCATCGCCCATTTCGTACCAGACTGTCGGGTGCCCCAGCGCACCGCCACCCCCATCGCAGGATACTTTGTGGCCATCAACAATTCTGATGTCCCCTGCAGGGCGCGTCTTGTTATCCGTCATGCTTGAACCTTCCCGGCAAAACTTTCTTCCCCGCTTAATCCGACCGGACACAAATCGTCAATTGGCCTATCAACCGCAGCACATCGTTCCTATATTGCCCGAGACAAGTTCCCGGGAGACCCCATGTCCGCACCTGACTATGCTATAGAGGCGATCGGCCTCGAGAAAACCTATCGCGCATCGGGAAAGATGCCGGAGACAAAAGCCCTCAAGGGCATCGACCTGAAAATCAAGCGAGGCAGCATTTTTGGCCTTCTCGGCCCGAACGGAGCCGGCAAGTCGACCTTTATCAACATCCTTGCCGGCCTGGTCACCAAGACCGCCGGCACGGCCCGCATCTGGGGGATGGATGTGGACGAACACCCGCGCTCATCCCGCGCCGCGATAGGGGTCGTAAATCAGGAAATCACCATGGACCCGTTCTTCACGCCCTTGCAGGCGCTGGAGCTTCAGGCCGGATATTATGGCGTGCCAAACAGTGAACGCCATTCCATGGACATCCTCTCCGCTGTTGGCCTGGCCGACAAGCGCGACGCCTATGTGCGCCAGCTTTCCGGTGGCATGAAGCGCCGCCTGATGGTCGCCAAGGCGCTTGTCCACAACCCGCCTGTGCTGATCCTCGACGAACCGACCGCTGGCGTCGACGTGGAACTGCGCCGGTCGCTGTGGACTTATGTACGCGATCTACATGATCGCGGTACCACCATTATCCTGACGACGCACTATCTCGAGGAAGCCGAGGAATTGTGCGACGAAATCGCGATCATCAATCACGGCCAGGTCCTGACCCAGGAGCCGACCCCGCAACTGCTACGCCGCCTCGACCAGCGCCTGTTGCGGATTACCCCGCGCGCCGAACTCAGTGCCTTGCCGGACTCGCTAAAATCGCTCGATGCCGAGATTGAAGCCGACGGATCGCTGGCCATCAAGTTCCACAGCGCCGAAACCGGGATCGGCCGCCTGCTCGAACAGGTTCGTGAAGCCGGGATCGGCATCGCCGACCTCGCTACCGAGCAGCCAAACCTTGAAGATGTCTTTGTGGCGATGACCAGCCAGGCCTAGGTGCCAAGCACCCGGCCTGCGATAGCCTCCAGCCGCGCCAGAACGGCCGGGTCACGCGCTTCCGGCGCGGTGATCAGGGCATGATCAAGACAGGTCTCGATGCCGTGCGGGGATGGTGTCCGCGGGGTGTCCTGCAGGCCCTGAACCAGACTGGCGATTGCCTGTTTTGCCCGCTCAGAATTCTGGTGCATGATCTCCAGCACATTGGTCACGGTGACGGCGTCCTCATCGTCGCGCCAGCAGTCATAGTCAGTGACCATGGCAATGGTCGCATAAGGCAGCTCCGCCTCCCGCGCCAGCTTGGCTTCGGGCATATTGGTCATGCCGATGACATCGCAGCCCCACTGGCGATACATGTGACTTTCAGCCCGCGACGAGAATTGCGGGCCTTCCATCGTCAGATAGGTGCCCCCCCAATGGACATTGGCACCGGTCGTCTCAGCCGCCTTCCCGGCCATCTGCGACAAGCGCCCGCAAATTGGTTCAGCCATGGAAACGTGCGCAACCATGCCCGGGCCAAAGAAAGATTTTTCACGTGCGAATGTCCGGTCGATGAACTGGTCGACCATGACGAAATCACCCGGCGCGAGAGCCTCTCGCAATGAGCCACAGGCGGAAATTGACAGGATATCCGTGCAGCCCGCTCGTTTCAGCGCATCGATATTGGCGCGATAGGGAACGGTTGTCGGTGACAGTCGGTGCCCGCGGCCATGGCGCGGCAGGAACACCATCTCGACATTCCCGACCTGGCCGCGCACCAAAGCGTCAGACGGCTCCCCCCAAGGCGTTTCGATCCGCTCCTCACGGGCATTCTCCAGCCCATCAATCGCATACAGCCCCGATCCGCCAATGACGCCGATCACCCAATCCGACATATTATTCTCCATGCATAAGAAACCCCGTCTCTGATGAAACAGAGACGGGGCGTCAATTCAACTGATTGTCAGTGGATTAGTGATCCACCTTGCGCCAGATCGCGTGGTAGGAGAACCACAGCAGGATGGCGAGAATCACCAGGTAAAGCAGGACAGGCAGGCCAAGCTGCTTACGCTGGTTCTGTTTCGGGTCACCCGCCCATTGCAGGAACTGGGCAACGTCATGGGCCATCTGCTCGATGGTGGCCTCGGTGCCGTCGACATATTCAACACGGCCATCCATCAGCTGCGGCGCCATGGCAAGGAAACCACCTGCCGGAACATGGCGCGGGTCGCCGTCCCACTGGGCGCTTGTGTCGCCCGCGAAGTACGGATTGTAGTGCTGACCGGTCGGCTGGACCAGGGTGCCATGCGTGTGCTCTTCATCGAACTTGAGATAGTTGACGTTAAGGCCGTCCTCGCCCTGACGCGTCTTGATCTCGTCCGGGTCAGGATAGCCAGAGAGCAGCGAATAGACGTAGTTGGCACCGCTGCCATCAGCGCCATTACCGCGTGCCTTGGTAATCACGGACAGGTCTGGTGGCAGGGCCCCACCATTGGCCGCACGGGCAGCCTGATCATTGGCGTAAGGCGACTTGAAGCGGTCGGATGTGCGCGCCGGGCGGTAGTCATAATCGCCAGCATCGTTTGGTACCGGATCGAGGATCTCATCCTGAGCTGCGAAAGCCTTGACCATCGGATTGTCATTGGCGTTCGGATAGGCCGGATCGTAGAAAGGTCCGCCCTTCTCGCCAAGGTTGCGATAGGACAGGAGCTTCATGCCGTGGCAGGACGAACAGACCTCGCGATAGACCTGATAGCCGCGCTGGACACTATCCATGTCCAACTGGCCAAGTGGTCCGGCGAAAGGCCAGCCTTCTTCAGGGGCGTGCGCGTGTTTGGCGCCACCAGCGGCCTGAGCCGAGAGGGTCAGTGCCAGTGCACCAAGACCTGCAGCGAGCGTACGGAACAATGTCATCTTCCTCTGTGCCCCTTATTCAGCTTCGACGGACTTGCCGCCATTTGCAGCCAGAATGGCCTTGTGGATTGATTCCGGCTCACCCTTCGGTGTTTCACGCAGCCCCAGCAGCGGCAGGATGACCAGGAAATACAGGAAGTAGAAGGCGGTCAGGATCTGAGCCAGGTGAAGGAAGCGGAACGCCTTGGCCGTCTCCTTGCTCAGCGTCACGCTTGTGGCACCTTCGGCGATCTTGTGGGCCTTGAACTCGGCACCCGCCTCATAAGCATGAATGTCGCGCGCTTCCTTGAACACTGAGCGGCCAGGTGTGCCGTCAGCGTCGGTATAGGTCACGACAATCGCGTCTTCACCCTTCAGGAACGGGAAGACCGGATCATCCGGGTTTGAGGCACCGCACCAGCCCAGCATCAGGGCCGTGGCGACGAAGCCAAGGAAGAACTGCTTGGCCACCGGACGGTAGCGCATGGACTTGACCTTGGACGTGTCCAGCCATGGCAGGATGAACAGCACGCCAATTGATGCGAACATCGCGATCACACCCAGCAGTTTCGCCTGGATCGGACCAATATCGAACGTAATGGCCCGCAGGATCGCGTAGAATGGCAGCATATACCATTCAGGAACGATGTGTGACGGGGTCACCAGCGGGTTGGCTTCGACATAGTTGTCAGCGTGGCCGAGGACGTTTGGCAGGTAGAACACGAAGCAGGCGAAGATGATCAGGAAGACCACAATCGCGAAGCCATCTTTCACCGTGTAGTACGGGTGGAAAGGCACAGTGTCCTTCTTGACGTCCTTGACCTCGACACCGTCCGGGTTGGCATTGCCCGGCACGTGCAGCGCCCAGATGTGCAGGATCACAACACCGGCAATCATGAAGGGCAGCAGGTAGTGCAGCGAGAAGAAGCGTTGCAGCGTCTGGTTACCGATGGACGGTCCGCCCAGCAGCCAGGCCTTGATGCTGTCACCGACAACCGGCACCGCACCGAACAGGTTGATGATCACGTTTGCGCCGTGCAGGGACATCTGGCCCCAAGGCAGCATGTAGCCAAGGAAGGCGGTGGCGATCATCAGGAAGAAGATGATACAGCCGAGGATCCACAACACCTCACGCGGGGCCTTGTATGAGCCGTAATAGAGGCCGCGGAACATGTGGATATAGACGGCCAGGAAGAACATCGAGGCGCCAACCGCGTGAATATTGCGGATCAGCCACCCAAACGGCACATCACGCATGATGCGCTCGACCGAATTGAACGCTTCTGTGACAGACGCGGTATAGTGCATCGCCAGGATGACGCCGGTGAGGATCTGGATTACCAGACAGACGGCCAGGATGCCGCCGAACGTGTACCAGTAGTTCAGGTTCTTCGGCGTCGGGAAATCAACGAAACTGTCGTGAACCAGGCGCACGATTGGCAGGCGATCATCCAGCCATTTCGTGAATCCGGTTGCGGGCTTGTAGGTGGACTCGTGTCCGCTCATCGGTCTGGTCCTTACCTTCTAGAGTGAAATCTTGATGACGCTTGGCGTCACGTATTCATAGTTCGGGATCGGCAGGTTGGCCGGAGCCGGGCCTTTGCGAATCCGTCCTGATGTATCGTAGTGCGAGCCGTGGCACGGGCAGTACCAGCCACCGAATTCGCCAACATTGCCCTGGGCCGGGCCAACCGGCACACAGCCAAGGTGGGTACAGCTGCCGGACGTGACGAGAATCGCCGGGTTCAGTGTGCCATCAGGCAGCGGGACCAGGCGCGCGTCATCGGTTTCCGGGTCCGGGCAATCGGCAAGGTCGGTGTTCTCTGCTGCAGAGATCTCAGCAGCTGTCCGGTGGCGAATGAAGAAAGGCTTCCCGCCAATCAGCACCCGCAACTCCCCGCCAACTTCGATCTTGGAGACGTCGATCTCCAAGCTTGAAGCTGCCTTGGTATCGCCTGCGGCGTTCATCTGATCGATCAGTGGATAGGCGACCAGACCACCACCAACCGCCGCGGCGGCTACAGTAGCGATATGGATAAAGTCCCGGCGTTCTTCATCAACATGTTCCGGGGCCGTCGTGTTGGAATCACTCACGTCATATCGTCCTTCGGCAAAGCTTTTCAGCCTCAATACACATATACGGGGCACGCATCATTGCGGCGCAGCGACGCGGGTTCCTCCCCAAGCTATATGCGCCGCCTAACCCGGCTTGCGAAGGATTTCAAGCCAGAGACCGCGTTGATGATGCGACACAATTGCCCGACCCGCGACAAGACAAGTCGATCCGGCTATGGCAAGGCGGGGGCGAAACCCCGATATTTTTCAGAGCTGAGAGCGACATGACCGACCTTGATTCCCGCAAGAAACGCGCCGCCGACTGGTTCAAATCCTTGCAGGCAGATATTATTTCACGCTTCGAGGCACTGGAGAATGAAGCGACCCGCCCCCTATACAGCGGCGATGCCGGACGGTTCGAGCTGACCGAGTGGCATCGTGGTGACGGCAGTGAAGACCTTGGCGGTGGCCGCATGGCCATCATGAAGGGGCGCTTCTTCGAGAAGGTCGGCGTGCACTTTTCCGAGGTCTACGGCTCTTTTTCCGAAGCCTTCAAGGCCCAGATCCCGGGTGCAGACGCCTCAGACGGAAAATTCTGGGCCAGTGGCATTTCGCTGATCGCCCACCTGCACAATCCGCGCGTGCCAGCCGTCCACATGAATACCCGGATGCTGGTCACCAGTGAGAGCTGGTTCGGCGGCGGCGGTGACCTGACGCCCGTACTGGACTTTCAGCGCGAAGACGAATTTCCCGATACGGTCGCCTTCCATGCTGCAATGAGAGAAGCGTGCGATGCGCATGACCCCGCTTATTACCCAGATTTCAAGCAGCGCTGCGACGAATATTTCTACCTGCCGCACCGCGAAGAACCGCGTGGCACGGGCGGTATCTTTTATGATCGCCACAATACCGGTGACTGGGAGAAGGATTTTGCCTTCACCCAGGATGTCGGGCGCGCTTTCAATGTTGTCTATCCAAAAATTGTC
>CBDUKI010000034.1:0-14545 GCA_965367765.1 uncultured Henriciella sp. | reverse complement strand
CCCCGTAACACCCGACCTCACCGAGGCGCGGGGCGCAGGTGCTGGGCGCGGCAAGATTCGGGTGCCCGGGCGCGGCATTTGGTGCTAGCTGTTCGCGCCCGGTCCGATAAGCGAGATCCCACCATGCCTGAATTGCCCGAAGTCGAAACCGTTCGCCGTGGCCTCGCCCCGGTCATGGAGGGTCAAGTGATTGCCGACATGGTGGTCAATCGGCCAGACCTGCGCTTCCCCTTCCCCGAGCGGTTTGCCGAACGGGTGATCGGCACCAGGGTCGAGCGCATGGGCCGGCGCGCGAAATTCCTGGTCACCGAATTGTCGAGCGGCGAGGCGCTGATCATGCATCTGGGCATGTCGGGCCGGTTCACTGTCAACAGCGCCGGAACGGCTGATTTTCATCATGACAATGCGCCCAACCCGAAGCATGACCATGTCATCTTCCTCATGCAGGACGGCACCCGCATCACCTATAATGACCCGCGCCGTTTCGGCTTCATGGAGCTGTGGCCAAGCACGGACATGGCAACCTATCCCCGGCTGATGCAGCTCGGGCCGGAGCCGCTGAGCAATCATTTTTCAGTGGCCTATCTTGATGAGGCGCTGGCCGGAAAGGCCGCCCCGATCAAGGCCGCCCTGCTCGACCAGTCCATCATTGCCGGGCTGGGCAATATCTATGTCTGCGAGGCGCTGTTCCGCGCCGGGATCAGTCCGCGGCGCAAGGCCGCCAGCCTGGTCGGCAAGCGCAATGCCCGCCTCGCCCCGCATATCCAGGACGTGATCCGCGAAGCGATTGCGGCAGGCGGCTCAAGCATTTCGGATTTTTCCAATGCCAGCGGCGAGCTTGGCTATTTCCAGAAACAGTTCAGCGTCTATGACCGCGAAGGTGAGCCGTGCGAAACCTGCGCGCGCCCGATCAGACGGATTGTCCAATCGGGCCGCTCAAGCTTCTATTGCGGGCATTGCCAGCGCTAGGTCAGCCATTGCCCCACAGACGTTGCCACCAGGGCTTGCGGGGTTTCGGCTCAACCCCGACAGAGGCCGCCGAATAGCCGCCATCGGCCATTTTCTGGCGGATCTCGTCTTCATCCCAGCCGGTCAGGCTGGCCAGTGCCTTGGCCTCGGCATCCCAGCGTTCGACCAGGCCTTCGGCATAGCGCCCGGCCGCGTCACACTGGCCGTAATCGCCGCGCCAGGGATGGCGCAGGACATAGCGGCCCTGGTAATTGCTGCGATCGCCGGTGACCTGGAAAGTCAGGTCTTCGGGGAAGCTCTGCGCATCATAGCGCACGTGCAGCCGGGTCACGAAGGCATCGGTCGGAGCCGGCGCGATCGGGCGGCTCGGCTTGGTCGGGCCAGGCAGTGGAACAGGCACCGGGCCCTGGCCTGGATCATCCAGCCACATCACGCCCAGCTCGCGCAGTTCAGACGGGCTCAACGGATTGGCGGCACATGGATCGCACCAGCTCATGTCCCAGGCATATTCCATGAACACGGCCTTGCCGTTCTGCTTCTCGGTCTGGTGGGTGAACATCGCCTTGTAGAACGCGCCGAACTCATCCTTCACATAGATCGGCACATCCATGTTGGAGGGCAGTTTGACCGTCTTGTAATTGGTCGTCTCGACCCGGCCCTGTCGGGTGATGGCAAAGACGAACAATTCCTGCTTGCCTTCGGCATTCACCGTGCCAAGCCGGATAGGCAGCATGAAATCCTCGTCTTCATAAGCGACCTGGATCGGGCGCAGCATGGTCGAGCCGTCATGACGGTCGAGATTGACCTTGGCGACGAAGAATTTCATCCCCTGGCGCAAATAGGAGCCAACAACTTCCTCGGCCCCATCGGGGATGCGGTAGCCATTATTGTTCAGCCAGGTGATCAGGCCGTCTGATTCTTCAGCAGACAGGATCAGAATGTCATATTCGCCGACTTCGTACTCGGCCTCGATTGTCACGCCCAGGTCTTCAGCTTCTTCCATGGCTCCAGCCGTCGGGGCCGGTGCTGGTGGGGCCGCCATCGCCATCGTTTCCTTGCGATACTGCATCTCGCACGGGTTATCGTCATAATATTCGACGAGGCGAGGGGCGGTGTATTCGTCCAGGTGTTCGACCAGCGCCGGATTGGCGACATTGATCTGCTCGCGCTCGGGAATATCGACCACTGGCACAACCATGGCGAACTCGCTGGCCTCGCCGCGATAGTCCGACGCCATGGTGATCACGGTGCGCTCTTCATCGCGAACGAGCACGACCTTGGAGGCATCGTTGAACAGGTCCGTATCCGCCTTGGCGACATAAAAGCCGCAAAACGCCTGTGCCGGCGCACTAAGCGCGAGCGATGTGAGGCCGAGCGCGCAGGCGCTGACCAGATGTCTCAGTTTCATGGGTCTGTCCCTCCTTGGAATTCCACAAAAAGCGATTGGCCGGGAATATCCGGTCAAGAATGGGGGTAAGAATGGCCAGTGTCGCCAGGGCCATGAGCGGGGCCCCACGCACATTCGGGCCGATCATGTACCAGGCGGCAAGACTGGCCACACAGGCGGCAAAGATCAGGCGTCCGGTACGGCTGTCCGGGGTCGAGCGCGGATCGGTGATCATGAAGAACGCGAAGATCAGGAGCGCGCCTGTACTCAGCTGGTGTATCGGTATCGCCATCGGATCGCCGAGCCAGATGGCACGTCCGAACAGGATGGCCGCGAACGTGCCAAGGAAGCCTAACGCGATGTCGAGCCGGCGCGCACTCGACAGAACAAGCGCCGCAACGGCCATGGCATATCCAGCCAGGAGTGGGGCCTGGCCCCACTGGCCAGGGGAGACCCAGACGTCACGTCCGAAAACCAGCATCAGGGTGACGATGCCGATACAGGCCGGGTTGAAAAGATGCTTGCCGCGCCAACGGATGGTGAATTTCGCGCCGATCGCGATCATCCCAGCCAGCAGCCAGAACCAGGGCGACACGGCCCGCAACAGGATCGTCAGCGACAGGGATGTAATCACCGCCGATTTCCACTGGAAGCCATTGGTCAGGCCGCTCAAGCCAGAGCGGAACCCGGCGCGCATCCAGTGATTGCCATGTTCGCCCTCCCGGGAACCTCGTCGGCGCGAGGTCTCACGCAAGTTGACCAGGACCGTACCGATGAACTGGACACTGAGCGTCCCGAACAGGGCCAGCGTGAGATTGACCGGCCGGGCACCAAAGTCACTGTTGAGATACGAAATCAGGAATAGGCCAGACAGCGCCAGGATCTGCCAGTGCCTGGCATCCCGGTGAAACGCCTTGATCAGGCGCCAGCTGCGCGTCCTCACTCCCATAAACACTAGCAAACACAAACATTGCGGACGAAATAGGGCACTCCTGCGACGGCGCGTCCATAGCGTTTTAACGCATTTATGCCTAAATCAGCGTCATGACAGACACTTCAACACGATCTGACCCGGCAGAAACCGTCTCCTTCGGTTTTGAACAGGTCACACCCGACGAAAAGGTCAGCCGCGTCAAAGGCGTGTTTGATTCTGTTGCCAGCAAATATGACCTGATGAATGATTTCATGTCGCTGGGCATACACCGCCTGTGGAAACATGATGCGATGAACAAGCTGAACCCGCAGCCGGGCGAGCGCCATCTCGACGTGGCGGGCGGCACGGGCGAACTGGCCCGGGCCTTTCTGCGCCGGGCTGATGCGGCAGGCAAACGTCGCGGCGACAAGCGCCAGGCGACGGCGATTGTCTGTGACATCAACGCCTCCATGCTGGAGGCCGGCAAGGCCCGGCCCGACAATGATGAATGGCAGGGCCGGCTCGACTGGGTCTGCGCCGATGGCCAGAACCTGCCCTATCCGGATCGCAGTTTTGATGCTGTGACGGTCAGCTTCGGCATCCGCAATTTTGCTGACCGGCTCGCCGGGTTGAAAGCGTTTCGCCGTGTGCTCAAGCCCGGTGGTCGTCTCGGCGTCCTGGAATTCAGCCACATGACCGCGCCGATGCTTCAGAAGGCTTATGATGCCTACAGTTTCAATGCCATCCCGCCGGTCGGCCAGCTGGTGACAGGGGATCGCGACAGCTATCAATACCTGGTCGAATCCATTCGCCAGTTTCCCGACCAGGACACATTCAAGGCCGAGGTCGAAAGCGCCGGCTTTTCGAATGTGTCAGTCACGAATTTTTCCGGTGGCATAGCCGCCCTGCACTTCGGATGGGCCGTGTAAGCCATGTTGAAAGCCCTGGCAGACTATGCCCGCCTTCTGCGCGTAGGAACGGCCCTGGCCCGCTATGATGTCATCCTGCCGGGTGAATATCACGAGCGCCTGCCCCTGCCTGCCAGGGCAGCCGGCAAATTACTGCGTGTGTTCGGAGGTCGCGCCAGGGGACGCCCTGGCGAGCGTTTTGCCACGGCGCTGGAAAAGCTCGGCCCGGCCTATATCAAGCTGGGTCAGTTCCTCGGGACACGGCCAGATGTGTTCGGCGTCGAAACCGCCAGCGACCTGTCGCGCCTGAAAGACAAGCTGCCGCCCTTTTCCATGGCAGAGGCGCGAAAGGCGCTGGCCCAGGAATTCGGTTCCGAAGAAGCAAACGCCCTGTTCCCGGACCTCTCGGAACCGGTCGCCGCAGCCTCAATCGCCCAGGTTCACCGGATGCAAACCGCAGATGGCCCCAAGGCGGTGAAGATTCTGCGCCCGAGGGTGGAAACCCTGATTGCGCTGGAGCTGCGCGCCCTGAAACGGGCGGCACGAACGGTCGAGCGGGTCTCGATTGAAAGTCGCCGCATGGAGCCGGTCGCCTTCATGGATGCGGTCGGTGCGGCGATGGAAAAGGAACTCGACCTACGTCTCGAGGCGGGCGGCGCCGACGAAATGCGCCAGATTGCCCGCGATGGCAGCTATTTCCAGGTGCCCGCCGTGGACTGGTCGCGCACCGGACGGCGAGTGCTGACAACCGACTGGGTCGACGGCCTCGCCCTGACCCATCCCGATGCCCTGGCCTCTGGCGACATCGACAAGGTGACCCTCGCCAATGATGTCGTTCGCGGGTTTCTGACCCAGGCGATTGGCCATGGCGTGTTTCATGCCGACATGCATGAAGGCAACATGATCATCACGCCGGAAGGCCAGCTGACCTTGATTGATTTCGGGCTGATCGGACGGATCGACCATTCGGCCCGCCGCTTCCTGGCGGAAATCCTGTGGGGCTTCATCCGGCGCGACTATGTCCGCGTCGCCGAGGTGCATTTCGAGGCCGGCTATGTGCCACCGGATCGCAGCGTTGGGGACTTCGCCCAGGCGCTGCGCAGTGTTGGCGAACCCATCCACGGCAAGGATGCCTCGGAAGTGTCGATGGGCAGGCTGCTCTTACAATTGCTCGATTTCACGCACACGTTCGGCATGCATTTACGACCCGAACTGGTGCTGCTGCAAAAGACTATGGTTCAGGTCGAAGGCGTCGCGCGTACGATTGATCCAGGCCATGACATCTGGGCGGCAGCCGAGCCTGTGGTCAAGGACTGGATCGCCCAGAACCTCGGCCCGGCTGGCGCAACCAGGCTCGCCCTCTCAAGTGTGCGTGACATTACCGATCGGCTGAAACGCCTGCCGGATGTCATGGACAAGCTGGAAACCAGCCTCAAACAACCACCGCCGCCGCCACCGGCTCAACCCTTTGCCCCCTGGTGGGGATGGTTCGGCCTGATCGCAACGCTCGGTGCGCTGTTCGTCTGGGCTGTCAGCTAGCGGTCTTCTGCGCGGGCCAGAACCAGGATGAACCGGGTTCCCGCTGGGCCGGTTTCGCCAAGTTTCAGGTCCCCGCCCATTGACCGTGCCAGATCGCGTGAGAGCGCCAGGCCCAGCCCGGTGCCATCACGGCGGGTCGATCCAGCAAAGGGCTTAAACAGATTCTCCCGCGCCTTGCCCGGCAGGCCCGGCCCTGTATCGGTGATCGACACATCGGCCCCGTCCATACCTACAGACACCCGGCCTTCGCCCTGCATGGCTTCGGCAGCATTGCGGATCAGGTTGGCGCAGATGCGATGCAGATGATCAGGATCAACAGAAGCGACCGTCTCGGGCGAGACCTGGTTGGCGAACTCGACCTGCGGATGGGCGGCGAGCGCTTCATGCCCAGCCTCGTTAACGAGATCATGCAGGTTCGTCGCCTGTAGATTGGCCTCTGGTACGGATGAACGACCATATTTCAGCGTGTCAGTGGCGAGGCCGATTGCCCGTTCAAGTGCACGCTCCAGGCGCGGCAGGCTACGGGCCACGCGCGGGTCTTCCGACAGGGCGAGACTGTCCGAGGCGATTTGCGCTGTGGCCAGGGAATTGCGCAGGTCATGATTGATCTTGGCCACCGCTTCACCGAGCAGGGCCAGGCGCTCCTGCTGGCGGAAACTGTCAGACACCGCACGTTCCATATCGGCCAGGGCATTCTGGGCTCGGCCAATCTCATCACGGCGCGGCGTTGGCGCCAGGCGTCGCTGCCAACTGCCCGGATCATCGCGAAACTGTTCGACAGATTGGGTCACGCGCTGGACCGGGCGGATCACCAGCACGATCAGCAACAGATAGATCAATCCGCCGACCGCGAGCGAGATCAGGAGCGACAGAAACAGGATATTGCGGCCATAGTCGAACAGCTCGGCTTTGAGCGGGCCTTCCGGCACGACGACTTCGAGAATACGCCCGGGGGCTGAACCATAGTCGCGCAGGACCAGCAGACGGTCATCAGGCGAAGTGAACGTGGCCAGGGTCGAGCCGAAGGCCTTCATGCCACGCATCTGGTAGAGATTCACGAACAGGGTTTCGCCCGTTATTGGCATTTGCGAGGCGAGAATCTGCTCACGCATGTCGCGGCTCAGCTCAGCCACAGAAACCACTTCGGCACGCATCAACAGGTCTTCGGCCAGTTCCTGCGTCACCATCCGGCTCGGCGCGGCCTCAAGCGCCAGCGCCGCAACGCGGGCCGCCTGCACACGGTCGCGCATCCACTCCGTCCTGAAATTGCTGGCACTGGGAATGAAGATCAGCGCCTCGACCACAAGAACCGCCAGGATAACCCAGACGAACAGCCTGAAAGACAGGCTTTCACGCCATTTCAGGGCGGCTCGGAGACTGGGCATGACATTCACCCAATCGCATTACCCTACGGGATACGTTGCAGCAAGCCGACGAGCCGACGGGCCGACTTGCCGAAAACTTTCGGTGTGAAATAGGCGCTGGCCGTACGCTTCACGACCTCGGTTCGGGTCGGGTATGGCGAGATGAAATTGGTCAGAGACTGCACGCCCAGCTTGTTCGACATGGCATAGCCAACCAGCTGAATGATGTCCCCGGCGCCATCACCGACAATCGACGCACCAATGATCTTTCCCTTGCGGATGACCAGTTTGGCCTCGCCCTTCGTCTTGCCTTCGGCGATCGCGCGATCATTCTCGGCGAATGGGAAACTGGCCACGGTCACCGTGCCGCCGTGTTGCGTGCGCGCGTCTTCCTCCGTCAGGCCGACCTGGGCGACTTCCGGCGCGACATAGGTGACGCTCGGCAGCGGCAGGTCACTGGCCTTGCTGTTTTGTTTGAAGAAAGCCCGGCGCGCGAACACGCTGGCATGCCAGCCCGCCAGATGCGTGAACTGACCCTGCCCGGCGACATCGCCCAGCGCCCAGACGCGCGGATTGGAGATCGAGCGCAGCTTGTCACTGACCTGGACGCCGCGGTGATCATAATCGACCCTGCCCTTATCGAGCGCCAAACCATCCATCACCGCACGGCGACCAAGTGCGACGAGAAGGTGCGTGCCGGATACATTGCTCAGGCCCTGCCCGCTTTCCGTCTCGACGTTGATGGAACCAGTCTCGCCACTGACCTTGATCGCCTTGTGCCCCTCAAGAATGGTCACGCCTTCGTCGCGCAAGGCTTCGACAGCAATGGCAGCGTGATCTCGATCAGAGCGCGCCAATGCACGGTCCATCTCGATCACCGTCACTTCAGCGCCGAGGCGACGGAAGGCCTGGGCCATTTCAAGACCAATGGGGCCGCCCCCGAGAATGACCAGATGGTCGGGCAATTGCGGTAACGAAAACACCTGTTCATTGGTCACATAGGGGGTTTCGTCGAGGCCTGGTATCGGCGGTACGAGTGCCGTTGAACCGGTCGCGATGATGATCCGCCGGGCGTGTGCACGCGTGGTGGCAGACACAATCGTCTTCGGGTCAGCAAAGCTGGCATGTTCCTGAACAACCGTCACACCAAGCCCTTCGAACCGTTCGACGCTGTCGACCGGGGCAATCGTCTCGATAGCCCCTCGCACATGCGCTTTGACGCCTTCCCAATCGACTTGTGGCGCCCCACTAGTGACACCAAATCGGACGCTCTCACGCGCACTGGCGGCATATTTCGCCGCGCTGAGCAACGCCTTTGAAGGCACGCAGCCATAGTTCAGGCAATCACCGCCCATTTCAGCTTTCTCGTAGAGGATGACCTTCAGGCCAAACATCGCCGCGCCTGCCGCCGCCGACAGGCCGCCCGAGCCACCGCCAATGACGATCAGGTCCGCTTTCAGGTCGCGTTGTTCCGCACTCATTGGACACTCTCCGAAGCCGGGCTCGTCGGTTTGCCGCGCAGCCGTTTGTAGACGACCGGGATCAGCGACACGACCAGCAAGGCCAGAGCCGCAGGCAACAGGTTCATGAAGACTGAGCGAAGATCCGGGTCTTCACCGGCAGCAAATGTCGCGCCGAGGCCGTCGCCAACCCAGGTATAGGCGATTACACCGGGAATGATGCCCAGCGCCGTAGTGATGAAATAGTCACGATATTTCGCACCCAGCACCGCTGGCAGGATATTGGCCACCGGGAACGGCATGGCTGGAACAAAGCGCATGGCAAACATGTAGCTGAGCGCGTCTTTCTGGAATTCATCCTCGACCTTTTCGACGAACGGGCGGGCAATCTGGTGCAAGGCACTGCCAACCGAGGTGCGCGCCGCGAAGAATAACAGGCTGGCACCGAGGGTCGCCCCGATCACCGTGGCAATCGATCCGCCAACCAGGCCAAACATGAAGCCGCCGGCAATTGTGATCCACAAGGCACCAGGCACCATGAACAGGGTCGAGGTGGCATAGATGACGACATAGGCGAGCAAGGCCACGAGCAGGTGTTCACCGACAAAGCCTTCCAGCACGGCCTGTTGCTCACGCAGCGTGTCAATCGACAATAGCTCGAACAGGCCAAGCTGCCAGGCAGCGAGCAGGCCAGCCACAATGATGTAGGCGGGCCACAAACGGATCCAGATGGACCGTCTGGCGGTTTCAGCAGGCGTGTTCATCTATCTATGTCCCTTTGCCTTGAGCGGCTGCATCATTCAATGACCAGTCATATGCGTAGCGCTTGATGTCAGCGTTGGCCCGAATGTCTGCGGCAAGGTCAGGTTCAGCATATTTGAGGAAATGGGCGATGACGGTGTTTTCGCTGCCGCCGAAATCTTCGCGGAACCATTTATAGATGTCCGACACCAGCAGGCCCCCTCGTGGGCGGACCTGAACACCGCGTGGATGATTTATGTAAGCTGCCGCTGCCGCATCCAGATCGAGATCCAGCGTCGCGGCCTGCCAGGCCGATGGCATCAGGTTCGGGCAGCTGTATGAGGCGCAGTTGATGGCATAATGAACACGCGCATCGCCCATGGGTCGCAGGATTTCATGCTCAATTGCATCAAGCGAAACCGGCACGCCACCGACGACGGTCTTGACCCGTTTCCACGGCCCAGAGAAGGAATTGGCGCGGATCGACCGGACCGGATAGCGCTCAATAATGTGCTGGACTGTCAGTGCGTTATAAATATTGCTCCAGGCTGCGAACTGGCCATCGCGATCCAGGCTGTCCATATCGAAGCTCTCGAACTGGGCAAGATAGGCGCTCAGCGCATCGCGGTCCGCCTGGTTGGCCTGCAGCCCCGAATAGTCGAAACGGTTCACGCCATCGGCGCTCTCGACAACATAGGTCGACAGCAAACGGTCCCATGCAGCATGCAGGTTCTCTCCCTGCGCGAAGGTTTTTCCAGTGCCCATGGCCATCAACATGATTCCTATCAGAAGTCTCAAGATCATACGCGTCTACTCTATCCCGGGTGTCGCGTCCGATATATGTGACTATAGCCCATTCGTCCGCTAACGACCTGTTCGCGAAGGTTCACCTGTACGTGATAAGTATTTCATCTGCCAATCCTGCGCGTTTTACCTTGACCAGTCGATCACAGGCACGTATTAGCCCCGCTTTCGAGACATAAGACTTCAGAATAAAGGCGTCTGCCGATGAAACGTACATTCCAGCCTAGCCGCCTGAAACGCGCCCGCCGTCATGGCTTCCGCTCCCGCATGGCCACCAAAAATGGCCGCAAGGTGCTGGCTCGCCGCCGCGCAAAAGGCCGCGCCGTCCTGTCTGCATAGGGCACATCTTGGCGGGACTTTCCCATGCCAGATAAAATCACACCTTTCGGAACTGGGGTCGTTCGCCTGAAAACGCGGCCCCAGTTCCTTTTTGTCCGGGCGGGTCAATCCGAACGCCGCCGGGCTCTGGTTGTCCAGGCCCGTCGCCGCCAACATGGCGAACATGTCGGCGAAGGCTTCACGGCGACCAAGAAGATCGGCAATGCCGTCATCCGCAACCGCGCCAAGCGTCGGCTGCGCGCCGCCGCCCAGATGCTTTTGCCACGGCTTGGCCTTGCCAATTGCGACTATGTCTTCATCGCCCGTGCAGAGACCGCGACGATTGGCTGGCAGCGCCTGCTTGACGATATGGAAAGCGCACTGATAAGCCTCGCCGTGAAATTTCAGGCCAGCGCGGACAAGAACTGACAGCAGGCCATTTGAAACAAGGTACAGACCCACCATGATGAATCAGAACGGCATGGACCCGCAGGATCAGCGCAATTTCATTATCGCCATGGTGCTGATGGTGGCCTTCGTGTTCCTGTATCAGGCTATCGTGGTCGAGCCGGGTGCCAAGCGCGCCAATGAAGCGCGCGAGCAGGCCATGGTCGAAGCCGGTCTCGACCCGGCCATTGCGACCGAGGAAGACCTCGCCCTGGTCCAGCCTGAAGTCACGCCGATCAGCGTCGAGGAGGCTCTCGTCCAGACCGACCGGATAGACTTCAACGCCGACCGGATTGACGGCTCCCTCCGCCTGCAAGGGGCCATTCTCGACGACCTGAACCTGAAGGATCACAAGAAATCACTCGGCTCGGATGAAGAGTTGCGGCTACTGCGCCCGGTCTCTGCCGAATATGGCTTTTATGGCTCCTGGTACTGGCTGGATGGCCGCAACCGCCCGGTCGCCGGACAAAGCGATGTCTGGCAAGTGGTGGATGATGCCCCGCTCAGCAGCCAGTCGTCCAAAACCCTCCTCCTCGACAAGGATGGCATCCGCATTGAGCGCGTCATCTCGATCGATGACAACTACATGTTCACCTTCACTGACACATTGACCAACACGTCTGGCGAAGCACAGGTTTACACGCCCTATGGCTCGATCCGCCGCCATGGCCAATGGAAAGAGTTCCTCGAAGCAACCGACCCTGGCTCGTCCAAGAAAACCGGTCTGGTCCACCAGGGACTTGTCGGCGTGCTCGAAGGCCGTTTGAAACTGCGCAACTACAAGAACCTGGCCAAGGGCCGCGGCATCAAAGGCAAGGGCGAAAGCAGCACTGTAGAAGGCACCTATCCCTCTGACGAAGGTGGCTGGCTCGGCCTGACCGACATGTACTGGATGGCGGCGCTGGTGCCGGACCAGGAGCGGTCTTTCGATGCCCGTTTCGACCTGCGCGGCAGCACCAATGACGTGTATGAAGTCTCGGCCAAGGCAGCTCCCTTGACGCTGGCCCCGGGTGAGACGACGACGGTTTCCAACCGCATCTTTGCCGGTGCCAAGGAATACAAGGTGGTCAAGGACTACAAGGCGGCCGGCATTCCACGCTTCGATGACGCCATCGACTGGGGCAGTTTCGAATACTATATTTCACGCCCCTTCTTCGCCCTGCTCAACTGGCTGAAAGGCCAGCTTGGTTCGTTCGGACTGGCCATTCTCGGCCTCGTCTTCGTGATCAAGATCCCGCTGATCCCGCTCTACAATTCCAGCTACAAGTCGATGGCCAAGATGAAGAAGCTGACCGAGCCGATGAAGGAGATCCAGGAGCGCTTCAAGGCGGACCCGCAGCGCAAACAGCAGGAAATCATGAAGCTGTACCAGCGCGAGAAGGCAAATCCGCTCGCAGGCTGTGTGCCGATCCTGTTCACCATCCCGGTCTTCTTTGCCCTCTACAAGACGCTCTATGTCACACTGGAAATGCGCCATACCAGCTTCCTCTGGCTGACCGACCTGTCGGCACCCGATCCATCGGCCATCGGCAACCTGTTCGGCCTGATGCCGTGGGCCGCGTCTGATGTGAAGGCCGTTCCATTGCTTGGCATTGTGATCGGCATCGGCATCCTGCCAATCCTGTATGGTGCCTCGATGGCTGCGATCCAGTCCCTGTCGCCGCCGCCGCCAGACCCGACGCAGCGCACCATCATGATGGCCCTGCCACTGGTCTTCATGTTCGTGTTCGGGACGTTCGCTTCCGGCCTCGTCCTGTACTGGGTCTGGAACAATATCCTGTCCTTGATCCAGCAATATTTCATCATGCGGCGGAATGGCGTAGAAACGGAATTCGACAAGTTGCTCAAGCGGCTGATGGGCAAGCCCAAGGCGGCCGAGTGAGCGAGGCGAGCGGCTATTCCGACACAGCGATAGAAGCTGGCCGGGTGCTTTGCGCCGGGCCGGTCTCTTTCGTTCTGGGTGCCGCAGACCTGCGCCAGCTGCCTGAGGCGGACCGCCCCGAGATTGCCTTTGCCGGCCGGTCCAATGTCGGCAAATCGAGCCTGATCAACGCCCTTTTGGGCCGCAAGGGCCTGGCGCGGGCCTCAGCCGAACCGGGGCGCACCCGTGAACTGAACTATTTTGACCTTGGTGAGGGCCGCCTCTGGCTGGTTGACTTGCCGGGTTTTGGCTATGCCAAGGTCTCACGTACCCAGGTCGAGAAGTGGACGCGCCTGACACGCCGGTACTTGCAGGGCCGGGTCAATCTGCGCCGGGTCTTTCTGCTGGTCGATTCGCGGCGTGGCCTGATGGCACCGGACCTCGACATGATGTCGATGCTCGACACCGCCGCCGTGACCTATCAGGTGATCCTGACCAAGGTCGACAAGGTCAAGAAGACCGAGCTTGAAGCCCTGCAGGCCAAGGTCCAGGACAGCCTCAAGAAGCATCCTGCTGCTCACCCGGTCGTGCGCGCAACCTCATCGGAAAAAGGCTTTGGCCTGGCTGAACTGCGCGCCGAAATCGCCATGCTGGCGGACAATTGAGACGGGCGGGCGCAACATGGCCGTGACCATCCAGCCTGCAAATCTTGAAGCCGCAGACTTTGTCGAACTGATCGAAACCCACGCCGCCCTGATGCTGTCCCAGTCGCCAGCGGAAAGCTGTCACTTCCTGCCGATCGATGGTTTGAAGTCCGATGATATCTCTGTCTGGGAGCTGCGTGATGGTGGTCAGTTGATTGCCAGCGGCGCACTCAAACAGATCGACCCCGCACATGGCGAGATCAAGTCCATGCACACGCTGGCCGCGCATCGCGGCGGTGGCCATGGCCGTGCCATGCTGGACCATATTCTCACCGAGGCGCGGGCGCGCAATTATTCCCGCCTCAGCCTGGAAACCGGGTCGATGGACGGTTTCGCGCCCGCGCGGAAGCTCTACGAAAGCTATGGCTTTGTCGAATGTGGCCCATTCGGTGACTATGTAGACGATCCACTCAGCTATTTCATGACCTTAGCACTCTGAGACGCGAAACGATGATGTTTTGAATTGTCCGGTTTGCCGATTGGAAAAACCACGTTAAAGCGTGGCGCCATGACCGAGACACTGCAATCCGCCGCCCAGCTTACAGCCGAAACCCTGTCAGAGGCCCTGCCCTATATTCGGCGCTATGCGGGCGAAACGGTGGTCATCAAGTATGGCGGACACGCCATGGTCGATGAAGACCTGTCGAGCGCGTTTGCCCGCGATGTGGTCTTGCTCAAACATCTTGGCGCAAACCCCGTCATCGTGCATGGCGGCGGCCCGCAGATTGCCAGCCTGCTCGACCGGCTGGGCATCAAGTCACAATTCCAGGACGGCCTGCGCGTGACCGATGACGCCACAATGGAAGTGGTGGAAATGGTCCTGTCCGGCCCGATTAACAAGTCGATTGTCCGGGCCATCAACAAGGCCGGGGGCAAGGCGGTGGGCCTGTCCGGTTCTGACGGGGACCTGATGCGCGTCGTCCGCGCCACGGCGACCCGGCGCGACCCGAACAGCGCCATCGAACAAGTCATCGACCTGGGCTATGTCGGCGATCCAGACCGGATTGATGTCTCGGTGCTCAATGCGCTGACCAATAGCGATGCCAAGGTTATTCCAGTGATTGCGCCGGTTGGCGTCGGCACGGATGGGCGGCGCTATAATGTCAATGCAGATACGGCGGCTGGTGCCA
>CBDUKI010000033.1:0-14634 GCA_965367765.1 uncultured Henriciella sp. | reverse complement strand
CGCCTGGTCGGCTGATCCGCAGATCGCCCTGAAATCCTATTTCTCGCCGCAAGGCGTCGGCGCTGACACGATCGCCACCAAGTGGGGCTTTTCGCGCGATGACGTGGATGCCTTCGCGGTCGAAAGCCAGAAACGCGCCGCAACGGCCTGGAAGGAAGGCCGCTTCGCCAAGTCGATCATTCCGGTGAAGGATCAGATGGGCGGCATTCGACTGGACCATGATGAGCACATGCGCCCAGAGGCTGACATGCAGAGCCTGGCTGGCCTGCAGCCTTCCTTTGCAGGCATGGGTGCCATGGGCTTCGATGAGATCATCAAGCAGCGCTATCCTGAGCTGGAAAGCATCAACCACGTACACCATGCCGGTAACTCGTCTGGCATCGTTGACGGTGCCTCTGCTGTCCTGTTCGGCAGCAAGGAAATGGGCGAGAAGCTTGGCCTCAAGCCGCGCGCGCGCATCAAGCAGATGGCCTCTATCGGTTCCGAGCCAGGCATCATGCTGACCGGCCCCACCGATGTATCCCTCAAGGCGCTGAAAAAGGCGGGTATGGAAGTCGACGATATCGACCTTTACGAGTTGAACGAGGCCTTCGCGTCGGTTGTGCTGCTGATGATGCACAAGCTGAACATTGCGCACGACAAGATGAACGTGAATGGCGGCGCCATCGCTATGGGCCACCCCCTGGGCGCGACCGGCGGCATGCTGCTTGGCACCATGGTTGACGAGCTGGAGCGCGCCGACAAGGAAACCGCACTGATCACGCTTTGCGTCGGTGCCGGCATGGGCACGGCAACGATCATCGAGCGGGTATAATGGCCGCGCCGCGCAACAGCGCCTTCAACCCCCGGGGCATGGCCCTGGGTCTCGCCATTGGCGTGGCCATAGGGGTGGCGCTCAAAAATGTTGCGATCGGCGTCGGCGTTGGCGTTGCGCTGGGGGCAGGCCTTGCCACCAGCCTGGCGACCCGAAACTCGAACAAGCAAGACGAAAACATTTCAGACGAAGGCTAGGCCTTCACAGGACTAAGACATGAAACTCGAAACATTTTCATTCGACATTGACGGCGACGGCATTGCCCATGCGGTATTTGACGTGCCCGGTCGCAGCATGAACACGCTGACCGCAAAGGCCGTCGCAGACATTATTTCTATCACCAAGGAAGTTGCCAGCAATGACAAGATTACCGGCCTGGTGATCTCGTCCGGCAAGCCATCGGGCTTCTGTGCCGGGGCTGACCTTGGCGAAATGAACGAGCGCGCCGGTGGCGGCGAGAAGAAAAAGCTGTCGGAAGCTGAGCTCAAGGCCCAGCAATTCGAGCAGGGCTTCTCACTCAACCGGACCCTGCGCGAGCTGGAAACCTGCGGCAAGCCAGTTGCTGTGGCGCTTACCGGTCTGGCCCTCGGCGGCGGTCTCGAAGTGGCGCTGGCCGGGCATTACCGTGTGGCGGCCAATGACAATCCACGCATCCAGTTCGGCCTGCCGGAAGCCAAGATCGGCCTGCTGCCAGGAGCTGGCGGCACGCAGCGCCTGCCACGCCTTGTTGGCGTTCAGGAAGCCCTGCCGCTGATTCTGCAAGGCACCAGCTTCAATGCTGAAAAGGCGCTGAAAATGGGCGTGGTCAATGAACTGGCGCCGGCAAGTGAGACGGTCCAGAAGTGCAAGGACTGGATCAAGGCCAACCCGAATGCCAAGGCTCCATGGGATGAGAAGGGCTTCAAGTTCCCAGGCGGGGTGGTGCACCGCTCGCCGGGCGCCGGACAGGTGGCCACCATGTCGAACGCGATGCTGCACGCCAAGACCTATGGCAATTATCCGGCCCAGAAGAACATTCTGTCCTGTGTCTATGAAGGTAGCCAGGTGCCGATTGATGCCGCCCTGCGCATCGAAACGCGCTATTTCATCAACACCCAGCAGCGCCCGGAAGCCAAGGCGATGATCCGCTCGCTGTTCCTGTCTACACAGGCCCTGTCCAAGGGTGCTTCACGTCCAGCCGGGTTCGACAAGTATGAGCTCAACAAGGTGGCCGTCATCGGGGCTGGCCTGATGGGGGCTGGCATTGCCTATGAACAGGCGCGCGCCGGGATCGAGACCGTGCTTGTGGATATTTCTGTGGAGAACGCCGAGAAGGGCAAGGATTATGCCCGCCGTCTCGTCGAGAAACAGGTGTCTCGCGGCAAGATGAGCCAGGACAAGGGCGATGCCCTGCTGGCCCGCATTCACCCGACGGACAATTATGATGACTTCAAGGGGGCGGATCTGGTTGTTGAGGCCGTGTTCGAGAACCCTGAACTGAAGGCCAAGATCACCAAGATGGCGGAAGAACAGCTGACTGACACGGCCGTCATGGGCTCCAACACGTCGACCCTGCCGATTACCGGTCTGGCCGAAGCCTCTGTGCGCCCGGAGAATTTCATCGGCATCCACTTCTTCTCGCCGGTTGAGCGCATGGGTCTGGTTGAGATCATCATGGGCGAAAAGACCAGCCAGGAGACCCTGGCCAAGTCGATTGATTATGTCCTGGCCATTCGCAAGACGCCGATCGTGGTCAATGACAGCCGTGGGTTCTACACCTCACGCTGTTTCGGCACCTACACCCAGGAAGGCATGCAGATGCTGGCCGAAGGCATCAAGCCGGCGATCATCGAGAATGTTGGTCGCCAGTCCGGCATGCCGATGGGGCCGCTGGAAGTCTCTGACTCCGTTGGCCTGGACACTGCGCTCAAGGTGGGTCGCCAGATGGCCCAGGCCGCAGGCATGGACTATTCGGGCAACGAGCTTGGCCAGTTCATGGCCTGGATCGTTGAGGATGAGGGCCGGGTTGGCCGCAAGGCTGGCAAGGGCTTCTACGACTATAACGAGAAGGGCAAGCCTGCCCGCCTGTGGCCCGACCTGAATAAGAAGATCGACGTCAAGGTGGATGAGTGCCCGCCGGAAATGAAGAAAGAGCTGACCAATCGCTTCCTGGTGCGCCAGGCGGTTGAAGTGGCCCGCTGTTTCGCTGAGGGCGTCATCACCGATGCGCGCGATGGCGACATCGGCTCAATCCTCGCCTGGGGCTTCGCGCCTTACACGGGCGGATGCTGCTCCTATGTCGATCTGATCTGGGGCATCAAGGATTTCGTCGCCGAAGCCGACCGCCTGGCAGCAGCCTATGGCGACCGGTTCAAGGTGCCGGACCTGCTGCGCGACATGGCGGCCAAGGGGGAAGGGTTCTACGACCGCTTCCCGCCCGCTGGCACACCTGCCAAGGCCGCCGCGTAACAACGCGGATCGACAAATAAAAAAGGCCGGGGCGTTTGCTCCGGCCTTTGCTGTTTATGGGTGGTGGATGGCGGTCTAGGCGCCTTCCTCGACAACCGGTGTCAGCAGGATTTCCACTCGGCGATTGGCCCGGCGGCCTTCTGCTGTCGCATTGTCGGCAATCGGCTGGGTCTCGCCCATACCGAAGGCGTTGACGCGTACCGACTGAACCCCGTTGGAGATCAGATAGGTGCGCACGGCGCGCGCCCGGTTCTCAGACAGGGTCTGGTTATAGTCGGCATCACCATCCGAGCTGGCATGGCCAACGATGTCGACTGCAGTTGATGGATATTCCACCAGCGTTGCGGCAACGTCGTTGAGCGGTTGGTAGAAGCCCGGCTTGATCGTGGCCTCATTGACGTCGAACGTGATGCCCGATGGCATGGTCAGGGCAATCTGGTCGCCAACGCGTTGCACGCCGATGCCGGTGCCTTCAGTGGCCTCGCGCAGGGCCTTTTCCTGCTTGTCCATATAGACGCCAACCGCAGCGCCAGCGACAGCGCCGACAGCGGCGCCAATGGCTGCGTTACGGGTATCATTGCCGCCAGCCAGCACGCCAACCCCGGCGCCGATAACCGCCCCGGTTGCTGTTGTGCCCATCGTGCGGTTGCTGATGCCGTTTTCGCAGGCGGTCAGTGTCAGGGCGGCTACGCCCGCAATTAAAGCTAGTCTCATGTCATGAACTCCCTTCCCAGTCATGTTGCTCAGGACACTATACCAGTTATTCGGGGTCAAGGCGCCAATGAACTTACTGCAATGTGGCCAAGGATTAAGGGAAAATACGGTTTACTTTTCACCGCGATGGGGAATTATTCCGGCGCTGCGGTCCAGCATGATCGCGTCAACAGGCGGACAAGCACTATGAAACCGATCAGCTATTTGCCTCTCCTGACCCTGCCGCTTTGGCTCGTGGCTTGTATTCAGAGACCGCTCGCGCAGCCGGTTGATGCGCCGGTCCGTGCCCCGATTGCGGCTGAAGAGGTCGAGCGCGACTGGGATATGTCCGACATTGGCAACGAGGCTGAACGCATCATCGAGGATGGCGAGGAAGCCGAAGAAATCATTGGTCTGGCTGATGAGGAGGCCGGGTTCGAGTTCGATGACGATGCTGAAACGGTCATCGATCTTGGAGCCGAGCTGGAAACCGGGCTGCGCATCAACGACGGATAGCGCCCATTCCGCAGCGACAGGTGCAGGTCATGCCGCAGGCCGGTTAGGGGAATTCCCCTATGCAAGTTCATGTTTGTGCTGTTTATCCTGTCGCGAAGCTCACCAATGGAGAGGGAGACATACATGTCTGTGACGGCGATGCTTGGAGGCTCACCCGCAGCGGCGGCGAACCAATTGGAGACGGCTATCAGCCTGGCGCGCAAGTTGAAGACCACGCTGACAGGCCTGGTCGTCATGCCCGATCCGGCCAATGCCTTTATGTATGTTTCCGGACCCGAGGTCGTGATGGCCGGGGCGACAGGGATTGAAGCGGTTATTGCCGCCCAGGATGACGCGGTTGCGGCACTCAAGCAGGCGTTTGAAGACGCCGTCAGTGCAGCCGGGCCTTGGCTGCGGGCAGAATTTGTGCGGGAAACCGGATCGGTTGCCTATCGCGGGGCCAGCGCGGCCACCCTGGCGGAGGCTTTCGTCTTCCCGCACCGGGCACCCGATTCCGATCATGCTCTGAACCCGGCCTTTGAGCACATTCTCATGGATGCCCGTCTGCCCATGGTGTTGGCCTCGGAACAGCCGAGCAAGGACGGGCCTTGCATCATTGCCTGGGACGGCAGTGCCCAGGCCGCACGTGCCGTGCGCCTGCATATGCCGATGATCCGCGCCATTGGTCATGCCGTGATTGTCCAGAACCCAGACAAGCTGCGTGATGATATCGAAAGCGTGCTGGCACCATCGCCTGAAGTTCTGGCCAATTGGCTGCAACAAGAGCGTGTCGACACCAAGATCGAGACCTTTAGCGGCAAGACATCTGCCGGCTTGCTAGCCATGGCTGACAAGCACGAGGCGAGCGCCATCGTCATGGGGGCCTATGGGCATAGCCGCCTCGGCGAGTTCCTGTTTGGCGGGACCAGCCGCGCCCTGCTCAACAATGCCGATGCCCCGGCGCTGGCCATTTCTCACTAGTCAACATTCAGGAGTTCCACATGCCTCTACGTCGCATTGTGCTCAGGCTTGCTCGCAATCCCGGTTTCCCGGATGGCGATGACAAGCAGGGTTATGTCATCGTTGCCCCACTGGATGGCGAAGGCCAGATCGATCTGGAAGCCTGGCGCGCCAATCGTCAAAAATGCACGGTTGTGCGCTTCCACCCAGACCCGGACGAGAAGGCCGATGGCTGGCTGACGCACCGCGGCGACCAGTGGCGTTTTCGCTATGACGAAGACGATGAAGGCCCGGACGAGCCGGGCTATCGCCTTGCGGAACATGATTTCCGCCCGGGTGAATATGTCACCATCGCCCATCATGGCGACACGACAGAATCCCTGACCTATATCGTGACCGAGGTGCAGCGCGTCTAGTGCGCTCAAACTGAATGCAGGGCAACGAATCCGGGCGCAAATGCCTTGATTTGGCCCTGTTTTTAGCGGTCAAGGCTGCTTACCTGTCAGTCAACGAAAAAGGGATCAGCCATGATTTTTCCAACCCTGTCCGCGGTCGCTGCCCTGTTTGCACTGGGCGCGCAGGCCCCGCTTGTGATGCAGGCCGTTCCAGCCCTGCTGGCTGAGGCCCAGGCAAGCCCGGACCTGCAGGTTGAAACCACGCCGGAGCCACAGGCTGCAGACGTTCAGGACACCGATACAGCAGCCGAGCCGGAAACCTCAGGCTTGTCCGAGCCGAGCCTTGCCCAGCCGGCACCGGCGGATGCAGAAGGCGTCATCGAAACGCAGGCCCCGCCTGTGCGCGAGGGACCGGCCCCGCTGACTGCGGATGAGCAGGCCGCGATCCTGCGTCAGGTGGAGGCCGCACTGGCCGCCGCCCGCACGGTGACCGGGCGGTTCGATCAGTATAATGCCGATGGGACGCTGACACGTGGCTCGTTCGCGCTGCGTCGCCCTGGCCGGATGCGGTTCGAGTATGACGCACCAACGCCGATCCTGATTGTCTCTGATGGCACCACGGTGGCGATGCAGGACAGCGAGCTTGAAACCGTTGATCGCTATCCGCTGGCGTCGACGCCGCTCGGCCTGATCCTGGATGAAGACCTTAGCTTTGATGAAGATGTCGATGTCTTGCGCGTGTTGCGCAGCGACGATCAGATACTGATTGCGGTTGAGGATGCCGAAGGCGAGATTGAGGGCGAGCTGACCATGGTGTTCGACAGTGCCAGCCTCGACCTGCTGGGCTGGATCACCCTGACAACGGACTTGCAGATGACCCGTGTCGAGCTGTCGGATGTGGAAACCAATGTCCGGATCGACCCGCGCCAGTTCCGCCTCGATGAGGATCAGGACGAAGAAGACGAGCGCTAAAAAAAAAGCCGGACAGGCAGACGCCGTCCAGCTAAACAGTTAGCCTCCGCGTGCGTCCCCGATTTGCCCGACGGATCCTCGGAGCGTGCTGGCTTGGTTGCCTTGTCTTCACTCCGATTAGCTCCTATACATACCACTGGTATGTCGGGGGTCAACTGAGGAACTGTGATTATGGCTCGCCGGTCTAGAGACCAGGCCGAACAGACCAGGGCGCGCATCGTCATGGAAGCCACAAGCTTGTGTCGCGATCAGGGCTATGCCGCGACATCGATTGATGAGATTTGCGCCCGCTCCGGGATCACCAAGGGGGCGCTGTTTCACCATTTCAAGAACAAGAAGGCCCTGTTTCTGGAAATCTGGACCTCGCTCCAGATGCAAATGGATGCCGCGGCACGTGAGGCAGGCATCGCCAATGTTGACAAGGATGATCCCTACCATGCGTTCCTGGCCGGTTGTCGGGTCTATCTCGAATGGACGGTGCGCCCGGATTACCAGAAGATTGTCCTGTTCGACGGGCCTTCCGTTCTGGGCCTGGAGACCTGGCACCAGCTTGATTACTCGCTCGGCCTTCGCAACATGCAGACAGGCGTCGGGTATCTTGCCAAGCGCGGCTTGATCTCTCAGGACCGGGTCGAGGCGGTGGCGATCCTGTTGCAGGGCGCGCTCAATGGGGTCGGCTTTGCGCTCCGCCGGACACCGCCGCCGATCACCCTGGATGAGGCCCACGCTGCTTTCGAGGCGCTGGTCCGGGCCATTCGCTAAGCGGCCGGATCAACCCTTATGGGCGTCCATCAGGTCGGCAAAACGCTCGAACAGGTAGAAACTGTCCTGCGGGCCAGGGCTGGCCTCGGGGTGATGCTGAACTGAAATAATCGGCTTGCCTTCGACTTGCAGGCCGGAATTTGTGCCGTCAAACAGCGAGCGGTGGCTTTCCTTGACGCCTTTGGGCAGCGTGTCGACATCAACCGTGAAGCCATGGTTCATCGACACAATCTCGACCTTGCCCGTGGTCAGGTCCTTGACCGGGTGGTTGGCACCGTGATGGCCCTGCGCCATCTTGCGGGTCTTCGCGCCGAGGCTGAGCGCCAGCAATTGGTGTCCGATGCAGATGCCGAGAATGGGCATGTTCGCGTCGATCAGCTTACCGATCATGTCGCCGCAACGCTGGATGGTTGCGGCCGGATCACCCGGTCCATTGGATAGAACGACGCCATCCGGCTTGAGCGCGGCAATGTCTTCAAACGTCGCGTCTCCATTGACCACGGTGGCGCGCGCGCCGATTCCGGCCAGGTTACGCAGGATATTCTTCTTCACGCCGAAATCGACCACGACGACATGGTATTTCGCCTTGCCTGGCTGGGCGAACCCGCCTTCCAGGGTCCACAGGCCCTCGGTATGCTCGAACCGTGACCTGGAGGCGACCTCAGCGGCCAGATCCGCGGCCTCGAGGCCATTCCAGGCCCGTGCAGCCTCGATCAGGGCCGGAATGTCGATCTTGCCATCCGGGGCATGGGCAATGGCGCATTTCGGCATGCCTTGCTCACGGATCAACCGGGTCAGCGCTCGTGTATCGACGCCCGATAGCGCGATGATATTCTTGCGCACCAGCCAGGCGTCAAAATGATCCTTGGCGCGGAAGTTCGATGGCGGGGTGATATCCTCGCGAAACACCGCGCCCCGCGCGGCATGGCTGGCCGGCTCCGAGGACTCCTCGTGGTCTTCCTCATTGGCGCCGATATTGCCAACATGTGGAAATGTGAACAGCACGACCTGGTCGGCATAGGACGGGTCGGTAAGGATTTCCTGGTATCCGGTCATCGCGGTGTTGAAGCACAGCTCGCCAACTGCAATGCCGGTTGCGCCTGCGCCATGTCCGAGGAAAACCGTGCCATCAGCAAGTGCAATGGCACCTGTTTCGGAAGCGGATTGATTTTTGTCTGTCAAAGGATTATCTCCGTCGCTTCGCAATGCCAAATGTTGCCGATTCTGCAGGCTTAACCATTCTGCAGGCAAACGGTGGGCAAATAGGAGGCTGCGGCGCCAACCGTCAAGCGGTTTTGGCAAAATTTTGAAAGGGCTTTCAGAGGCTTTTACATGGGTCAGTCAGATCAGACCGCTAACAGCACAATTCGTCATCGTCTTTGCCAGGCTCTCAGCCAAGCTGAATCCCAGGCGCCCAATGACGTACGTGCCCAAACGTTGCGCCTTATCAAGTGCGCACTCGATGACCGTGATGTCACTGCGCGCCAGCGCGGGGAATGTTCCGGCTGTGAGGAGCCTGAATTGCAGCGCTTGCTCGAGACCATGGTTGCCCAGCGCGAAGTTTCGGCGGGCGAGTATGATGATGCCGGGCGGATCGCCGATGCTGAACGCGAGCGTGACGAAATCAACGTGATCGAGGAATTCCTGCCCAAACCGCTCTCCGGCAAGGCGCTGGAGATGGCTGTCCAGGCCATTGTGACCGAGCTGGAGGCGACCAGGCTGAAGGATGTGGGTCGCTGCATGAGTGCCCTGCGTGAACGCTTTCCGGGCCAGATCGAGTGTGGTTCGGCTGGCAAGGCTGTGCGCGAGGCGCTGGCCTAGGCGGCGATCGCGAACCGGTTCCGGCCCTGGGCCTTGGCTTCGTAAAGCGCAATATCGGCCCGCGACATGACGGAACTGACCGTGTCATCGGCTGCGACGATACCAATCCCGACGCTGATCGTGACGCTGATTAGATTGCGCCCTGACCGGCAGGTTGAGCGGGCCACGCCCTGGCGCAGACTTTCGGCCATGTCGTGCAGGTCTTCAAATGAACCGAACGGCATCATCACGGCAAATTCCTCGCCGCCGAGCCGGGCGATCAGCGCGTCCTTGGGCAGCAGGTCGCGCATTCTTCGCGAAATGTGGATCAGCGTGTCATCACCCGCACTATGTCCGTAGCGGTCATTGATGGACTTGAAATGATCCAGGTCGATGATCAGGACACACAGGCCGTTCGCCTCGAAATCCTGGGCCTGGATCTGCTCGGTGGCTTCGGCGGTGAACAGGCGGCGATTGGCCAGGCCAGTCATTTCATCGGTATGCGCCAGCCGGGTCACGGCAAGCATGTGGCGATGGTCCTTGAAGTTTCGACACCCGACCAGGCCAATACAGATCGGCACGATCAGCATCGGCAGGAAAGTCGCTGTGCGCAGGGCGTCCATGCGGATCGGCTGTTCATACTGCGCGGTCACAAGGCTGGTCACCCCGATAGAGATGATCAGCGAGGCGATGAGTATGCTTAGCCCCATGCGGACGATGCCGAGAATGAACTCACGCTCGCTTTTGACCTTGATGCGTTCGCCCTGAAAATACATAAGTTCCTCCCACGTCGGGTGAAGGTAACAAATACTGGTTAGGTCGGGCTTTGCGCGATATGATCAATTTTACCGAAATTGGTTTCACCCCTGGCAGACAGGTCTGGTCATCTTTCATGAATTCTGCGGTGCGCATTCCCGAAGGCTTCGTCGATGAGCTCAAGGCCCGGCTGCGCCCGTCGGACATTATCGGGCGCAAGGTGAAACTGAAGAAACAGGGCAAGGAATGGGTCGGCCTGTCGCCGTTCACCAATGAGAAGACGCCCAGCTTCTACGTCAATGACCAGAAGAAGATCTTCAAATGCTTCTCCTCCGGCATTGGCGGCGACGTCATTTCCTTTGTCATGGAAACCGAACGCCTGAGCTTCATGGAAGCGGTGGAGAAACTCGCCGAGGAGGCTGGCATGAGCCTGCCTAAGGCGACCCCGGCCGATCAGGAAACCTATGATCGCCGCCAGCGCCTGCACGCGGTCTGCGAGGCGGCCGCGACGTTTTTCGAGGACAGATTGCGCGCGCCCGAAGGGGCTGAGGCCCGGCGCTATCTCGAAGCGCGCGGCCTGGGCTCCCATAGCTGGGGGCGTTATCGCCTCGGCTATTCGCCGGATGACTGGCGCAAGACGATCGAGTACCTGAAGGCCGAAGGGTTCTCGATGCGCGAAATCATCGATGCCGGCATGGCGGTCGAAAAGCAGGATGGCGGCGAGCCATATGACCGGTTCCGGGGCCGCCTGATGTTTCCCATCGAGGATGTACGCGGGGCTGTTATCGCCTTTGGCGGGCGTGCCTTGCAGCCTGATGCCAAGCCGAAATATCTCAATTCCAGCGACACCGAACTGTTTCACAAGTCGCGCGTGCTCTATCGCTACAAACGCGCTCGCGAAGCCTTTGGCAGCACGGATGAAGGCGGCCTGATCGTCTGTGAGGGCTATATGGACGTGATCGCCCTGGCTGAAGCCGGGTTTGGCCATGCCGTCGCCCCGCTGGGCACGGCCCTGACCGAAGAGCAGATTGGCTTGCTCTGGCGGGCCGGTCCAGAACCGATCCTGTGCTTTGATGGCGACCGGGCCGGGCTGGGCGCGGCCTATCGCTCGATCGAACGCGCCGTGCCGGGCTTGCAGCCGGGCCGCTCGGTCTTCTTCTGCCTGCTTGGGGATGGTCTAGACCCGGATGATTATATCCACGAGCACGGCGCTGCAGCGATGGGCGAGTTGCTGGACCATGCCCTGCCGCTGGTCGAAGTGCTATGGCGCCGTGAGCGCGATGGCGAACCGCTTGACACGCCAGAACGCCAGGCCGGGCTGGAGCAGCGGCTGATGAGCGCGGTCAGCGCCATCCAGCATCCCGGCGTGAAGGCGGCTTATGAACGCGAGTTGAAATCCCGCATGCGCGATCATTTCTGGTCGCTGCGGGCTGGTCAGCGTCGCCAGGGGGCAGGTGGCAGCGCCGCCCGTGGGGATGGCGATTCGCGGCTGGCCGGGTCCGTCCTGGCCAAGACAAAGGGGCTGGGCCTGGTCGCGCGGGCGGTTGCCAACCCGCACCTTGTCGAGCTTGGATTTGAGGCGCTGGCGCTGGCAGAATTGCCCGATCCTGACGTTTCAGCCCTACGCGATGCAGTTCTCGCGCAAAATGATACAGGTTCAGTGCTTGACCGCGCGGCTTTGTGTGACCATTTAGAAACCTGTGGAAAAATGCGCGCTGCAGACTTGCTGAGAACTTATCCTGACGTCCCTGAGATTGCCCCGGACGGGCCAGAGGAGCGGGAATGGCTGATCGCCCTAGAGCAATATGCGCGTACGGACGCGATGGACCGCGCCCACGCAACTGACGGCGATGCCCTGGCATCGGTGGAAGGTTGGCGTCGGCGTCATAAACTGGTTTCTGAGCGCCGTGCACGGACAGCGCGTCTCAACGAAGCAGCGGAGCAGGCGGATCAGGATTGATCCAAACCGGGTGAAATTTTCAATTGAATGTCGTGAGGCGAGCACGACAGACGAGGAGATGGTACATGGCGAAAGCCAAGAATAGCGGCGATATGAGCGACCTGGACGATCGTCCGGTCCTCGACCTGAGCGACACCAAGGTCAAGAAATTCATGAAAGAGGCGAAGGCCAAGGGCTACGTGACAGTTGAAGAACTGAACGCGATCCTGCCGTCTGACGAATTATCCTCCGACCGGATCGAGGACACGATGGCCATGCTGTCAGAGCAAGGCATCACGGTCGTCGAGAATGATGAGGAAGGTGAGGCGGCCGCGGCCAAGAGTGGCGGGGCTGTTGCCAAGACCGGTACGGCGGGCGCGGTGGCCAAGAAGGGCAATGCCCGCGGCTCTGATCGCACCGACGACCCGGTGCGCATGTACCTGCGCGAAATGGGTACGGTCGAATTGCTGTCTCGCGAGGGCGAGATCGCGATTGCCAAACGTATCGAGGCGGGCCGTGATGCGATGATCCGCGGCCTGTGCGAAAGCCCGCTGACCTTCGAAGCGATGATGGTCTGGCGCGACGAATTGATGAATGAGCGCATCCTGCTGCGCGACCTGATCGATCTCGAGGCGACCTATGGCGCCGAAAATCCGGCCCCCGAGCCGGATGAAGAGGAAGAAGAGGCCGAAGCCGAGGCGCGCGAGAACGAAACCGTTGAAGAGCGCCACGCCCGCGAAGAGCGCGAGGATGAGGAAGAAGGCGCCGCCATGTCGATGTCGGCCATGGAAGGCGAGCTGCGCCAGGGCGTGCTCGACAAGCTGGACGAGATGGCCAGCTCCTTCTCGAAATTCCGCAAATTGCAGGAAAAACTGGTCGCTCGCCGCATTGAGGGCCAGGGCCTGACCGCCAAGGACCAGGACTCTTATGAAGGCATCTCGGCGAGCATTGTCGATAGTCTCAAGACCATGCATATCAACAATGCGCGGATCGAGGCGCTGGTCGAGCAGCTCTATGCCATCAACAAGAAGCTGATGGGCCTGGAAGGCCAGCTGATGCGCCGCGCCGATGCGCATGGCGTGCCGCGCTCTGAGTTCCTGAAATCCTATTTTGGCCAGGAGCTGGACCCGAACTGGACCGAAACAGTCGCCGCCCAGTCAAAGAAATGGGAGCGTTTCGTTACTCGTGAGGCCGACAAGATCGAAGATATTCGCGGTGAAATTTCCACCGTCGCCCAGGAGATCGGCATTCCGATTGATGATATCCGCCAGATCGTCTCGCGCGTCCAGAAGGGCGAGCGGGAAGCCCGTATCGCCAAGAAGGAAATGGTTGAGGCCAACCTGCGTCTGGTGATCTCGATCGCCAAGAAATACACCAATCGCGGCCTGCAATTCCTCGACCTGATCCAGGAAGGCAATATCGGCCTGATGAAAGCGGTCGACAAGTTCGAGTACCGGCGGGGGTACAAGTTCTCGACCTATGCGACCTGGTGGATCCGCCAGGCGATCACCCGCTCGATTGCCGACCAGGCCCGCACCATCCGTATTCCGGTGCACATGATCGAGACGATCAACAAGATTGTCCGCTCACAGCGCCAGATGCTGCATGAGATTGGCCGTGAACCAACACCTGAAGAGCTGGCTGAAAAGCTCGGCCTGCCGCTGGAGAAGATCCGCAAGGTGCTGAAAATCGCCAAGGAGCCGATCAGCCTCGAAACGCCAATTGGTGATGATGAGGATTCAAACCTCGGTGACTTCATCGAGGACAAGATGGCCCTGCTGCCGGTTGAGGCGGCGATCCAGTCCAACCTGCGCGAGACCACGACCCGCGTGCTGGCATCGCTCACGCCGCGCGAAGAACGCGTCCTGCGCATGCGCTTCGGCATCGGCATGAATACCGATCACACGCTTGAAGAGGTTGGCCAGCAATTCTCGGTCACCCGCGAACGTATCCGCCAGATCGAGGCCAAGGCCCTGCGCAAGCTCAAACATCCAAGCCGCAGCCGCAAGCTGCGCAGCTTCCTGGATACATAGACCCACATGAAACGGCCCTTCGGGGCCGTTTTTTGTCTGGCAGGTCTCGCAAAATCCGCCCCGTATATTCCCGTGATCGCCGCAAAATATTTCGTGCTTGTGGGGGTGAGGGGGAACGGACATTCACCGCAACGCAGCATTTATAAGCCAATTGACTTATAAATCTGTATCCTGTTGTAATGACAACGCCGTCATGTCTCTTTCGTTAGAGTCAAAAATGTGCTTTAGGGTCCGCTGCTGCACTGCATATAGAGACTTTACCCTGGGGAAATCCGCCCCATATATTGAGAGTGGGAAGCCCCACGCCCTGTAGAATATCTGGGAGGATGTGTCCTTGTTGGTAAACATGTTGAAAGGCAAGCTGCACGCGGCTGCCGTCACCCAATGCGATGTCTATTACGAAGGCTCTGTGTCAATCGACCAGGACCTGCTCGACGCCGCCGGCATCCTGCCGCATGAGCGTGTCGACATCTGGAACATTACCAATGGCGAACGCATCCAGACCTATGCCATCGAGGCGCCGCGCGGGTCACGGCCAGAGCGCCTCGCCGCGTTCGTCGCCGACGC
>CBDUKI010000032.1:0-14642 GCA_965367765.1 uncultured Henriciella sp. | reverse complement strand
CGACCTGAAGGCTGGCGATCAGCTTATCTACAAGCGCTATCTCGGCGAAGGCTATGCCATCATTGAGGTCAATGGCCGCGCCTTCGACATCAACGAGGCCGAGCTGGCCAATGTCTCAGACATTGAAACCGTGCTCGCGGGGGCGGTTGAGGGGGAGCATCTCTGGGTGGAGATGGCCTGTCTTGATGAGGCGGGTTCGCGCGCCTGGGTGCTGTTTGGCGAAGCCGTCCGCACCGATGGTGTGGGGCCATCCCCGGTCTTCGGCTATGGCGAGTCGCGTGATCTCGACCCGGCAGAGGCGGCGATTTCACAAGACCTGAAACAGGCGCTTGCCGAGATGGATGAGCGTCAGGCGGACGCCATATCGAAATAGGGGCGGTCCCCGGCAATCGTTACGCGTTCCATGATGCGCACATTCGGGAAATAGTCACTGGCCGCATAATGCTGGCAGGCCCGGTTGTCCCAGAAGGCCAATGAGCCGGGCTGCCATCTGAACCGGCACTGGTATTCCGGTAGCCAGGCCTGACGGTAAAGGAAGTGCAACAGCTCGTTGCTTTCTGCGCGCTCCATGCCGACGATATGGTCGGTGAAGCCGATATTGACATAAAGGCTGCGCTTGCCGGTTTCCGGGTGCGTGCGAATGACGGGGTGTTCCTGCGGCGGGTATTTCTCATGCAGGCTGGACGCATCCTTGTTGAGCCGCCGGGCGAACACCTTGGCGATGTCGTGAATGGCGGTCATCTGGCACAGGCGGGCCTTCAATTCGTCATCGAGATTGTCATAGGCCAGTTCCATATTGGCAAAGAGCGTGTCGCCGCCATAGGCCGGGAGTTCGATGGCGCGCAGAATGGACCCGAGCGAAGGTTCGGCGCGCCAGGTCACGTCTGAATGCCAGTTATTCTCTTGTCCCTTTGAATTGGGACCATGGGCAATGCGCAGCACTTCCGGGTCTGGTTGGTCCTTGGGCGTTGCGGGATGGATTTCAAGTTCGCCAAAGGCACTGGCAAAGGCGATATGTTGCTGGCGGGTCAGCTTATGCTGGTCGCGGAAGAAGACGACCTTGTACTTCAGTAGGGCTTCGCGCACTTCCTTGATCAGCGTTTCGTCCGGGCGCGTCAGGTCGGCCCCGATCAGTTCTGCGCCGATCGCTGGCGACAGGAGTTGCGGCTCGAACCGCGTGAATCCCGCCTCAATATCGCTGTAGGCCATCGTGCTTCCTCCGGTTTTTCTTTCTTGCCTAACATGCCACCCGCCGTTTCGCTATACTGCGACAGGCGGACGCGCGACAGAATGCGGGACGACTGCCTCATGTTTGAATGTTATAAGTCGCTAAAATAAGGAGTGGTGAATGGACTTTGATGCCTTGCTATTGTCGCGGATCCAGTTCGGCTTCGTGATCGCGTTCCATATTATCTTCCCGGCATTCACCATTGGCCTGGCGGCCTTTCTGGCTGTCTACGAGGGATTGTGGTTGAAGACCGGGCGAGATGTGTTCCGCCAGCTCTACCTGCACTGGGTCAAGATTTTTGCCCTGGCCTTTGCCATGGGCGTGGTCTCTGGCGTGGTGATGTCCTATCAGTTCGGCACCAATTGGAGCGTGTTTTCTGACAAGACCGGCAGCGTGTTGGGGCCATTGCTTGGCTATGAGGTGCTGACGGCCTTTTTCCTTGAGGCAACCTTCCTGGGTGTGATGTTGTTCGGCTGGAACAAGGTCGGGCGCAAACTGCACTTTGCCGCGACGCTGGCCGTCACCATCGGGACATCAATTTCGGCCTTCTGGATATTGTCCGCCAATAGCTGGATGCAGACGCCTGCCGGGTTTGGCGTCGATAGCCAGACCGGTAACCTGATCGCGACCGACTGGATGGCGGTGGTGTTCAATCCGAGCTTTCCAAGCCGCTATGTCCACATGATGCTGAGCGCTTATATCACCACCGCAGCGGTGGTCCTGGCGGCAGGCGCCTGGCAGACGCTGCGCCGCCATGACAGCCTGCCGACCAAGTGGCAGATGCGGATGGCATCCGGTACGCTGGCCGTGCTGCTTCCGCTGCAGATTCTTGCCGGGCACTGGTCTGGTGAAGTGGCGCATGAGCACCAGCCGGCCAAGATTGCCGCGGTCGAGGGCTGGTGCGAGACCGCCGATGTGCAGGGCACGGTGCTGCTGGCCTGGCCTGCCGAGAATGAGTGCGGCCTGAAAACCATTACCGTGCCGGGCACCAGCCCGGTCCTGTTCCCGAATGCCCATGGCCCGTTGCAGGGCCTGGATGCCTTTGCGCCAGAAGATACCCCGCCGGTCTGGATCCCATTCTATGGGTTCCGCATCATGGTGGCGGCAGGCCTGGCCATGCTTGGCCTCGGTATCTGGGGCGTGATCCTGTGGTGGCGCGGGCGGATTGACCGGCCCGGCCTGTTCCACTGGGCGGCTGTGCCGGGTGGTGCGCTGGGCTTCATCGCGGTGATTACCGGCTGGATGGTGGCCGAGGTTGGACGCCAACCGTTCACCGTCTATGCGACCGAGACTTTCGCCGGCTTGCGCACGGCCGACAGCGTCGCCCCGGTCTCGGCGGCTCAGGTGGCGACCTCGCTCCTGGTCTTCATGGTGGTCTATGCGATCATCTTCACCGCAGGCGTGATCTACATGGCTCGGATCGCCACGCGCGGCTTTGAGGATGACATGCCGGACCCACCGGAAGGCGCTGCCCGGGCTCCAGGCTCACCGCTCGCGGCGGTCGACCTGCCAGCTGAGCTACCCACTGAAATTGCCGATGCCTACCGGAGGGCAAACTGATGGATTATCCACTGATCTGGTCTGCCCTGATCGCGACCGCCGTAATGCTGTATGTGTTGCTGGACGGCATGGACCTTGGTGTCGGCATGCTGACGGCGCTGGCCAAGGACGAGGGCGAGCGCAACCTGATGACGGCGTCGATCGAACCGGTCTGGGATGGCAATGAGACCTGGCTGATCCTGGGTGGCGGCGGGCTGTTCGCCGCATTTCCGCTGGCTTATGCCGTGCTGATGCCAGCCGTCTACCTGCCGGTCTTGTTCATGCTGGCGGCGTTGATCTTTCGCGGTGTGGCTTTCGAATTTCGACACAAGGCGGTGCGAGCGCCGACGCGCCGGTTCTGGAATGGGGCCTTTGCCGGTGGTTCACTGGTTGCGGCTCTGGCGCAGGGCATCATTCTTGGATCGCTGATCCAGGGCATCAAGGTTGAGGGCCGGGCCTATGCGGGCGGGGCACTCGACTGGCTGAGCCCGTTCACGCTGCTGGTCGGCCTGGCGGTTGCCGTTGGATACATCCTGCTCGGTGCGTGCTGGCTATTGTTGAAAACGGAAGGCGATCTGCACGACAAGACCCGCAAATGGGCCTTGCGCGCGACCATCGCGGTTGCCGTGGCATTCGCAGCGGTGAGCCTGGCCACCTTGTCCATCGACCCGCGCGTGACCGAACGGTGGGGCTTTTCGATGACGTCAGTGGAGCTTGGCAAATTGTTGCCGCTCGCGCCCATCCCGCTGGCTGGCATGTTGCTGACAGCCTGGCTGATACGTGACCTGGCCATGGATGCCGGCCCGGATGGGGCACCGGACTGGCGACCCTACCTGCTGGCGGCGGGCATTTTCCTGTCCGGTTATGTCGGTCTGGCGGTCAGCCTGTTCCCGTGGCTGGTGCCATTCTCGCTGACCATCTGGGACACGGCAGCCGCCGAGAATGCCCTGGTCTTCATGTTGGTTGGGGCGGCCATCATGCTGCCTGTCATCCTGGTCTATACGGCTTATGTCTACCGCCTGTTCTGGGGCAAGGTGCAAGCTGGGGATGGCTATCATGGGTCTTAGGCAATGGCTTGAGCCGCAAGGTCCGGCAAGTGGTGACGAGCCGGACCTGCCATTGGGGCGACAACTCGCCTGGTTTGGCGGGCTGATGCTGGCCGGATTGGTCGCCGTGGCGGCCAGCGCCTATGTGCTGCGCGCGCTCCTGTTCATCGGGTAGGCGCGCGCCAGCGATAGGCGATCAGGCGAATTGCGGGGCGATCTTGAGATTCTTGACCCAGCCGAGCTTCTCATACACCAGCAGGATGGTGCCATTATAGTCGACAATCCGGTTCCACAGGCCCTTGCGCGGACGGTGCAGGGCGCTTTGCGGCTCGTCATGGTGATGGTCGTGGAAGGCCTCGCCGCCGGTCAGCAGGCCGATCAGATGGTCGGCCCATTTCGGCGTCGGCAGATGGCCCAGGACGTTGATACCATAGACGGTGGCATGGAACTGGATCGCCCGGCCAATGATGAAACAGGCATGGATGATCGCAGTCAGCACCAGCGAACCGCCAGCGGCCCAGACAATCAGATAGATGATGGCCGGAACGATCAGGTGCAGCACAATCGACAGTGAATTATAGAACCCGTCCATCCAGGCCACGATTGGCTGCGTCTTGATCCAGCGCGGCATCGGGCGCTTCATGTCTTTTTCATCGCGAAACAGGATCCAGCCAACCCAGGCCCAGCGCTTGGACTCGAACGGATTGTGCGGGTCACCCGGCTTGTCGGCAAAGCGGTGGTGCTGTGAGTGATAGTTGATCCAGTCCTTGATATTGCCCTGCATGGCAATCATCAGGTTGATCATGGTCAGCACCTGCGCCGGGGCTTTCAGCTCACCGGCCTTGTGCTGGAGAATGCGGTGCAGGGGGCCGATCCCGGCATTGCAAATGAAAATCGACAGGCCAACAACGCCAAGCCCCAGTGGCAAGTAATACCAGCGCAGGGTCAGCCCTGACAGAGCCAGTCCCAAGACCACCATTGTGATCAACAGCGCCAATCCCAGGACCGGATAAAGAAAGGCCGAGAAGAAACTCGCGCCGTTGAAGGTTTTCCAGTTTTTCGGGATTGCAATTGAGCGTGGGACCATGCGGGATTCTCCTCTTCACGCGGACAGTATTCCGCCTAGGAGTTAAGAGTGAATTGCGGCGAGGAAAAGAACACTTTCCTGTTATTTTCAGGACTGATGCAATTTTGCCAAAGCTGTAGGCCACCCGGTGGTTTCCGGGTGGCCGACCGGGCCGCACTAGCGGTTGTCGAACTCTGCGCGAACCAGTTCAAGGCCGCGCCGCGTGATACGGTACGGACCGCCCGCCTTTGAGGCGATGGCGCGTAACCGCTTCAGCTGCCGAAAGCAGATCAGGTCGAGGCCGCTATATTGCCAGCCCTCGCGGGTGAAACAGGTCACTTTGGCGATCTTTCGCTGGTCATTGCGTTTGGCTTCGATCCAGCCGCCTTGAGCGAGCAGGTGCAGTATGCGCTGTTGCGCACGTGAAATATCCATTGTTGTGGAGTCCGTTCAGACATGCCTCGTGAAGAGGCGTACAAAAACAAGTCTGATGCTGCGTCGGCATCAGGGCTTTCGTTCTTGTCAGGCCCAGCCGCGCCAGGGTGGCGATGCGGGGCCGGTCTCAGGACTCTGAAGATGAGAACATAAACGCTCCGTTGGAGCCCCATATCTGGACGGTTCGCCGGATCGGGTCAAGGGGCGAGATCAAGTGGGGCTTGACAAAACCCAAAGCAAAAACATAAACAGAACAAAACCAGATCAAGGGGCGACAATGGGCATTGCGGCGGTTGACAGGGACTACGTGGATTTCCTGATTCAGGAAAAAGGGCTCGAAGCGGCGTTCAACGGTCGCGATACAGCGATTGTCGATTGCCCGGCGCAGGCCTGCCGGGCCGGGCGGGCGGCACGGCTGAACCAGCGCACGGCACGGGTTACCTGCACCCAGTGCGGCCTGGACGGCAGCCTGATCGAATATCTCAACGGATTGGAGACACCCGAAGCCAACGCAGATGATAATGTCGTCAACCTGCACGTCGAACGCGCGGACTTCGTGCCCGATCGCCAGGTTGTGAACGCCGCCGATAGAGAGGCGCAAGCCGCCACAATGCGTCGCCAGGCCCAACTGGAGGAACAGCGCCTGGCGGCCGCTGAGGCCGAACGCCAGCGCCAGGAACGGGCCGAAAAGCAGGCCCGGCAGGGCAAGCTGGGCGAGCGGTTGATCATTACACTTCTGGCCTTGATCTTCCTGGCGGCGGGGTTGGCCGCTGCGGCGCTGTCAGGCTTTGCCAATTACCAGGCGTTCAGTGCCAGTGTTGGTGACCCGGTTCAGGGCCAGGTCTGGGGTTGGAGCGGGGTGATCGCCGCCGTTTGCTCCTTTGGCGGGTTCACCTTTTTCTGGTGGCACACTTCGGCCAAGCGTTACAAGGAAGGCGCGCGGGCCCTGGTCTTTGCCCTGGCAGGCGCGGCCACCAGCATTGCCGGGACGGCGATGTTCATGGCCAATAATTCACTGCAGCAGCAATCAGCAGCCGAGCAGGCTGATCGCACGCGCAGCGTCATCGAGGCTCAAATCGCAGATTGGAGCCGTCAACTCGACGGCATTCCGGCGACAACGCGATCCGTGGCCGGTCTGGAGGCTTACCTGGCGGGGGTCGAAGCGGCTGGACGAACCCATCAGAAACCGTACCGTGATGCCCAGAACGAACTTGGCCTGGCGCAGCGCCGCGTCGATCTCGAAACCCGTATTGCCGAGGCGCGGGCACAATTGATTGGCACCGATGCCAGTATCGTCACCGTGGCGGCACCAGAGCGAAAGTCCTTGCCGGCCTGGTTCTTTGCGCTGATGCTTGAAGTCTTTTCCTCCCAGGGGACGAGCATTGCGTTCGTCTCACTCCTCCTGCTCTATGGCGCCCGAGAGCGTCCTAGGCAGGCGGGGGCACAACCCGGTTCGGGTTCATCAAGCCCTGCGGATCCAGTGCCTGCTTGATGGCTTGCATCGCCCGCGTGGCCGCTGCCGGGCGAATGGCGGCCAGTTCGTCCCGCTTGAGCCGGCCAACGCCATGCTCGGCGCTGATCGATCCGCCAAAGTCCATCGCCGTCTTGTGAACAATGTTGGTGATCGGCCCGGCCTTGTCAGACAGGGTCGGTTCGGTGGCGTCAGCCGGTTCGCAGGCTGAATAGTGCAAATTGCCGTCCCCGACATGGCCAAAGGCAATGATTTCCGCTTCGGGTGCGATCGTGTGGATGGCGGTTTCACAGGCCACCAGGAATTGCGGGATCTGCGAAACGGGTACGGCGATATCGTGATTGATCGCCGTGCCATAAGCGCGCTTGGACAGCGGAATGGTTTCCCGGATCGCCCAGAAGGCCTTGGTTTGGGCCAGTGAGCCCGCCATCACAGCATCGCTGGCTAGGCCCTGTTCGAGCGCCGCGCCCAGCGCCGTTTCGAGGGCCTCCCGGGCCTGGTCTTCCCGTGACATCGAAACCTCGCATAGCACACGCCATGGTGAGGCGGATGGGTTCGGGTCGCGGATGGTGTCATTTTCGCTGCAGACCATGTTGACGGCGGCTGCCGGGATCATTTCGAAACTGGTGACCGTGTCGCCGGCATGATCGCGGATCAGGGCCAGCAGGGCGACAATGTCATCGGCGGTTTCACACGTGATCCAGGCCGAGGCGCGGGCCACTTTGGGAAACAGTTTAAGGGTCGCCGCCGTGATGATGCCAAGCGTGCCTTCAGCCCCGGCGAACAAGTGTTTGAGATCATACCCAGTATTGTTCTTGCGCAGGCCCGACAGGCCATTCCAGATCTCGCCATTCGCCAGCACCACTTCGAGGCCGAGGATGAGATCGCGCATCATGCCATAGCGCAGCACGGCAATCCCGCCAGCATTGGTCGAGATCAGCCCGCCAATCGTGGCGGTGCCTTCCGAACCCAGCGAGAGTGGGAACAGGCGGTTCACGTCATCGGCAGCCTGTTGCGCCATGACCAGCGGGGCACCGGCTTCGATGGTCAGCGAATTGTTGAACGGATCGACAGCGCGAACCTTGTTCATGCGCCGCATGGAGACGGTGACTTCACCATGCGGTGTGCCCGCATCGACCAGGCCGGTATTGCCGCCTTGCGGGGTGATCGCCACGCCATGTTTCGCGCACAGTTTCACAAGCTCGGCAGTCTCCTCGGTTGAGCCTGGCATGGCGAGGAAGGGCGTGTTGCCCGAATATGTGCCGCGCCATGGCGTCGCCACGGCTTCCAGTTCATCCTGATTGGTGCTCCAGCCGCGCTCGCCGAGTAGCTTGCGGGCAGCGGAAAGAAATTCTTCGGACAGTGCCATAGGCCCTCACTTCCTGGCAGCGCGTGCCAGACGGTCATTGATGGCTTCACCCAATCCCTTTTTGGGGATGGCCGCAACCGCGATCCGATCAAATGTCGCATCCAGCTGTCGCAGCATGGCGAACAGGTTTCTGGCCGCTTCGCCAAGGTCGCCGGTCTCTGACAGGTTCAGATCACAGGCCATCGGCCCGAAGCCGAGCAAGGCTTCGCCCGGTTCCGCGCCTTTGGCATTCAGGCGCAGGCGGGCCTTGGGCGCGTAGTGACGCAGCAACTGGCCGGGTGAGGCGGGGGCCTGGGTGTTGCCGCCGGATCGCATCAGCCCAGGCCAGACCGCCTCAATCTCATCGGCTGCAATCGCGCCGGGGCGGAGCAGGACAGGGTTGGGGCCGCGCGCATCGATAATGGTCGATTCCAACCCGGCGTGGCACGGCCCACCATCCAGCACCATGGCAAGCCCGGTGGTCAGGTCTGCGGCCACATGGGCTGCCTCGGTCGGGCTGATCCGCCCGGATGGATTGGCGGACGGTGCGACGAGCGGGCCGCCGAAGGCCGAGAGCAGGGCCTGCGCGACAGGATGGGCCGGGACACGTAGGGCAATACTGTCCAGTCCGGCGCGGGCGCGGGGGCAGATGTCAATATCGCGTGCCGCCTCGACCACAAGGGTCAGCGAGCCTGGCCAGAAGGTTCGGGCCAGCTGTTTGGCCTGGTCGGAGAAAGACCCACGCGCAAACGCCGCTTCGGGGCTGGCGACATGGCCAATCAGGGGGTTAAATCCGGGCCGTTGCTTGGTGTTGTAAATACGCTCGACAGCCTGCGGGTTGCTCGCATCCCCGGCCAGGCCATAGACGGTTTCAGTTGGCATGGCGACCAGTTCGCCTGCACGCAAGGCCGCAACAGCGCGGGCAATATTCTCCGGGGTCGGCGGCAGGATGGGGGTGCCCATCCTAGATGGCCACGCCGATCAGACGGCCCACCAGCCAGGTGACGAGCATCGCCGCGACGCCCCAAAACAGGACGCGAGATGTCGCGCGGACCACTTTGGCCCCGCCCATGCGGGCTGAAATCGCCCCAAGAAAGGCCAGGCTGAACAGGGAAATCACCGCGACGGTGAAAGAGACCTGGCCTTTCGGAGCGAAGATGGCCGAGACCAGGGGCAGGATTGCCCCGAGTGCGAAACTGATGGCGGACGTGAAGGCCGCCTGGACCGGACGGGCCGAAAGCGTGGCCGATATGCCAAGCTCATCGCGGGCATGCGCGCCGAGCGCATCATGTTCGGTCAGCTGGATGGCCACTTCGCGCGCCAGGTCCGGATCAAGACCGCGGGCCTTGTAGATGCCGATCAACTCGTCCAGTTCTTCATGCGGTTCTTCGGCCAGGGCCTGGCGCTCCGTGGCGAGATCTGCTCGCTCGGTATCGGCTTGCGAACTGACGGAGACATATTCACCTGCGGCCATGGACAGGGCGCCAGCCACCAGGCTGGCAAAGCCAGCGAGCAGGATATAGTGCGTCGAGGCCGCAGTGGCCGCGATCCCGATAATCAGGCTGGCCGTTGACAGGATGCCGTCATTGGCCCCCAGGACGGCCGCGCGCAGCCAACCAGAGCGGTGAATGTAATGGTGTTCGGCGTGGGGCATGCTGGCTCGTTAATACATGGAATGGTCTACGCGCAATATCCACGCGCAGACCCTCCATAACAAGCAGGCAAGGTGCGGGTTATTGTCCACCTGTCAGGCGCTGGGCTGTGACATTGACGTCTACGGTCACTTCTTCGCCAACCCAGTCCCCGCCGGGATCCGATTGCTGGCCAAGGTCCAGCGGTCCGCGCTGCAAGATCGCCTGACCGGTCATCAGGGCCGTATCACCTTCAAAGGTGATCTCGAAATTGAACGGCACCGTGACGCTGAGGCCTTTCAGCTCCAGCCTGGCTGTCGATGTATAGCCTTCGGTTGTGGCGGACATCCCGGTTATTTCGACCGTAGCGACGGGGAAGGCATCCGGGTTCAGCCATTCGGCCGCCTTCAGGCTGTCAGTGTAGAGCTTCTGGTTGGCCTTGGCAGACGCGGTCTGGACGATGACGCTGGCGCGGCCCGCTTCAGGTTGGCCGGGGTCAAACTGGATATCCGCAGTCCAGCTGTCGAACACTCCAGAATAGCGGTTGCCATCATGGGCGCCGGAAAAACGGATGGCCGAATTGTCCATGTCGACCGTCCAGTTGGCCGAAAAACCGGCATTGGTATCAGCCGGGGCTGGCGCGGATGTCCCGCCCAGCAGTGGCAGGCCGGCGATCAGGATGAAGGCGCCAATCGCGGCACCGAAGGCAGCCAGAAAGCCCTTTGGCGGCGCGGCCGGCGGGTCGGTCTTGCCGAACAGGCCCGGCAACATCCGCTTCAGGACACCTTCCTCGGCGCTGAACTCGTGCTTGAGCGCCCCACCGACATGAAGCGCCAGCAGGATGATCGTCACCCAGGCCAGCTTCGAGTGAACGAACTCGATGATTTCATGGGCAAAATCGTTCTTGAGGAAGTCGACGCCTGGCAGATCTGGCCAACTGACCGTGCCGAAAAGGACGGTCGGTATGTCAAACCTTGGATGTGACGAAACAAGCAGCCAACCGGTCAGCGGCATGGCCAGCATCAGGCCGTAAAAGCCGAGATGGGCAAGATGGCTGGCGGTCTTTTCAAGCGGCTTCATCTCCGCTGGCAAGGGCGGCGGCGGGTTAAGCAAGCGCCAGACGATCCGGGCAATCGTCGCCAGCAGGATCGTGATGCCAATGGACTTGTGCAGCTGCAGGGCGGCTTCCTTCTCCTCCATGTTCCAGCCCAGCCAGATCATGAAGATGATGGCCAGCGCAATCGCCCAGTGAAGGGCAATTGCTACTGACGTATAGCGGGCTGAACGGGTCGACATGTCTATTCGTCCTGCAGGAATTCACCCGAGAACGCGATGGCCACTTCATCGCCGACGAAAGGTAGGAAAGAATCCATGCCCCATTCGCTACGGGTGAGCGTGGTTGTGGCGTTGAAGCCGATCACGTCGCGCTCGCCAAACCACGGCACATTGGTGTGGCCATTGAAGGTCACGTCCAGGGTGACCGGCTTGGTCTGGCCGAGGAAAGTCAGGTCGCCGGTGACTGTGCCCGTGTCGGCACCGGTGCGTTCGACACTCGTTGAGGCGAAGGTGATCTCAGGGAAAGCGTCGGCATTCAGCCACTTGGCATCCCGGGAGATATCCTCGTTCCAGGACTCATAAACGCTGTCCGGGTGCCCGGCCTTGTAGTCACTTGGATAGTTCGCCTGCACGCCCATAGGGTTGATGCTTGCTGTGACGGAGGAGGCTTCCGGGTTGGCCGTGTCGAGGCTGACATCAACGTCGAAATCGGTCAGCGCGACCTGATAGGAGGAGACTCCATTGGCATGGCTGACCTGGAAGGTCAGGAAGGCATGGTTGCGTTCCAGGGAATAGTCGCCAGTGGCCACATCCGTGAGCGCTGCGTTCAGGTCAACGGCCGGGGCAGCGGGGGTCTCGGTATCGCTGGAGGCGGATTGTCCCCCACAGGCGGCCAGCCCCAGAGCCGCGACACTGGCGATCAAATAGCTTTTTGTTTGCATTGGTTTATATCCTTACATTCATATGGCGGCTGAGACTTATTCAACTTGCAGAAACTCGCCGGAAAATTCAATAACAACCTCGTCGGAGACGACCCCGGCCATGGACGTCATGCCCCAGTCCGAGCGTTTCAGCGTGGTCGACGCGTTGAAGCCAATCAGGTCGCGCTGGCCAAACCAGGGGACATTGGCAACGCCATTATAGGTTACGTCCAGAGTGACTGGATGCGTCCCCCCCAGGAAGGTCAGGTCACCCGTGACCGTACCGTCAAACTCACCGTCCAGGGTGGCACTTGTGGAGCGGAAAGTGATGGTCGGGAAGTCACCAGCGTTGAGGAACCTCGCATCCGTGGCGATCTCGTCTTCCCATTCGGCTTTCTTGACCGGATCGGGATAGTTTGTCTGCACCGCGGTCGGGTTGATCATGACCTCGATGGCTGACGTCTCAGGGGCATCGGCATTGAAATTGAGGATGGCGTCAAAATCGGTGAAGGTCACCGTATAATCTGAAATGTCATTGTGGCGGACGGTCCAGGTCAGGAAGGCGTGGGTCTTCTCCAGCTGGTAGAGGCTGGAAGCGGCCTCCTCTAGGTTCGGTTCAGCCGCCGCCGACAGGCTGATCGCCAGTGTCGCAGAGGCCAAAAACAGGTTTCGCATATCAATTCTCCGTGTATTTACGTCCGGGAAGGAATGTAGCGTTGCCTCGTCCTGTGGCCACCGGTGACAGGTCACGATCGCGCGATAAATGTTATGCGGGAGTTGCATGTATGAGTTATGAAGCGCCGATTAGGGACCTGTCCTTTGCGTTGACGCACCTGGCGGGCCTTCCGCAGTTTGAAGGCCACCCGGATTTTGCGTCCTATGACCCGGACCTGATCGATCCGATTCTTGAAGAAGCTGGCAAGCTGGCCCGTGACGTTCTCGCACCGTTGAACCAGAGCGGCGACAAGGCTGGGGCAACACTGAACGCGCATGGCGTCGTTCCGGCACCCGGTTTCGCCGAGGCTTACAGCCTGTTCGTTGAAGGCGGCTGGATGGGGCTGTCCGCGCCTGAAGAATGGGGTGGGCAGGGCCTACCGAAAGTTCTCGGCCTGGCGGTCATGGAAATTATTCACGGCGCGAACATGGCGTTCGGCTTGTGCCCGATGCTGAGCTTTGGCGCAATCGAGGCCTTGCTGGCCCATGGTAGCGATGAGCAAAAGGCAACCTACCTGCCGAAACTGGTCTCTGGCGAATGGACGGGGACGATGAACCTGACAGAGCCTCAGGCTGGCTCGGATGTCGGCGCGCTGAAAACCCGCGCCGTGCCGAACGGGGATGGCTCCTATGCGATCACCGGCCAGAAAATCTACATCACCTGGGGCGACCATGACATGACGGAGAATATTATCCATCTTGTCCTCGCCCGCCTGCCCGATGCCCCGGAAGGGTCGCGCGGCATCTCGCTGTTCGTGGTGCCGAAAACCATGGTCAATGATGATGGCAGCCTTGGCGCGCGCAATGGCGTCAAGTGCATCGGATTGGAACAGAAGGTCGGGATCCACGCCTCGCCAACCTGCGTGATGGAATATGACGGGGCCACGGGTTGGCTGGTCGGGGAGGCCAATAAGGGCCTGGCCTGCATGTTCACGATGATGAATTCGGCGCGCCTGAATGTTGGCCTGGAAGGGGTTGGCGTTGGCGAGGCGGCCTGGCAGACGGCGCTGGCCTATGCCCAGGAGCGCAAGCAGGGCAAGGTCGCGGGCATAGATGGCGCGGCGACGATCCTGCACCATGCCGATGTACGCCGGACACTGACCACAATGCGCGCCAAGGTCATGGCGGCGCGGGCCATCTGTTATGCCTGCGGTGTCGCTGCGGACCTGGCTGAACACGGAACCAGTGAGGCCGCGCGTGAGGCCGCCCGCCTGCGCGAAGAATTGCTGACGCCAATTGCCAAGGCCTGGTCAACCGATATCGGCGTCGAGGTCGCCAGTCTTGGCGTGCAGGTGCATGGCGGCATGGGTTATATGAACGAGACCCTTGCAGCCCAGCTCTATCGCGATGCGCGTATCGCTCCGATTTATGAAGGCACGAATGGCATCCAGGCGATCGACCTGGTCGGGCGCAAGCTCGCCATGGCCGATGGGGCAGCGATGCAAGCGATGCTGGAAGATGTTGATGCGACGGCGCGCGAAGCCCGCGAGACCAATGAGCAGACCCTGGTACAGATCGCGGATCGCCTAAGCACCGCCAGCCAGTCCCTGGCCGAGGCAACGGTTTGGATGCGGCAGGCCATGGCGGACGATCAAGAGACCGCGTTGGCAGGCGCGACAGCTTATCTTGCCCTGGCCGGCGACGTGATTGGCGGGCATTTCCTGACCAGGGCCGCCATCGAAGCGCGCCGGGAGGATGCGCGGATGCGTGGGCAGATGACGGCGCTGGCCGGCTTCTTCGCCGAAACCGCGCTGGCCGGTGCGCCAGGCGCGGTGGCCGGGATCACCCAGGGCGGGCAGGCCATGCTCTCGCAAAGCGAAGCCCTGTTTGGTATCTAGCCTTGCGGTGACCAGCGGCTGATCCGGCTTGAGATGTCCGGGCGCATACGCTCTTGCGGTGGCTCTGTTGCTGTGCCGAGATAGATGAAACCAGCCATGCGCTCATCCGGTGCCAGACCCAGCAAGGTCTTGATCTCAGGGTCAAAGGCGATCCACTCGCTAAGCCAGCACCCGGCCCAACCGGCGGCATTGGCGGCCAGCAGCAGGTTGTGGCACAGCGCCCCGGCGCTCAGTTCCTGTTCCCAGACGGGGGTCTTGTGTGTCACGTCCGGGCTCGACACGACGCCGATCACAACCGGCGCACGCATCATGAAACAGGCTGTGTCGGCCAGCATTTGCTCGCTCGGGGC